>CAIRMY010000151.1 GCA_903879775.1 uncultured Bacteroidota bacterium | reverse complement strand
TGCAATTTTAAGAATTACAATAATATTGTTTGTTTTAGCAGCCTCTTTAATACCTCTAACTAGAATAGATGTAACTACCCAAGTAATAAGAAATGCAGGTAAATTAAAACATAAAGATGGAGCTGTTTGACCAATTGCAGCATATTTCGTCGCAGCTGTTACTGGATCATTCATTAACCACATGGGGGGATCTATACCTAATTGATGTAATAATTTTTCAAAATATCCACTCCATGCGACAGCAACAGTCGTTGCTCCCATCATGTATTCAAGTATCAGGTTCCAGCCAATTATCCATGCAAAAATCTCACCCATTGTGCCATAAGAATATGCATAAGCAGACCCCTCCACTGGAAGAACTGAAGAAAATTCAGCATAACACAATGAAGCGAAAAGACACCCTACACCTGCTATTATAAATGAAATTGCCAATGCCGGACCAGCATGATCGTGAGCAGCAATTCCTGTTAAAGTAAATATACCTCCACCAATGATTGCTCCAATACCTAGAGAAGTTAATCCCCATTTACTAAGTACTCTTTTCAGATCATTTTTTTTCATATCAGCCTCAAATGCGCTGATTGGCTTTTTACGCCAAATGCTTCCTGCCATATAGTAGATTTTAAATTTTGGAGTTAAAGATAAAGTTTTAAGTGTGAAAAAGCTTCTATTTTATATCAAATCAAGCGTTTGTTCAAAAGTATGAGGAGAATACCCCAATTCTGATTTTGCTTTTGAAAGATCAAATCCTGTACGAGGTGGGCGTTTTGCAGGTTGCGATAAATTGAGACTTGAAGAACGTTTTAGAGATTCAGTTGAAAAACCGAAATAGTTTGCAATGCGCTCCACAAGTTCATAAATTGACATCGTTTCCGGTCCAGAAATATGGAATGTCCCCTTTTTGTTTCGCTTACAAATTTCAATACAGGCCCATGCCAAGTCATCTGCCCAGGTAGGGGCACGAAATTGATCGTCGACAATTGACAACTCATCACCTTTCACTAATGCTGACTTTGCCCAAAGAACAATATTAGAACGCGAAAGATTGTGAGCATCCCCGTAAACAATAATTGTTCTGACAATAGACCAATTTAAAAAGTCTGAGTCTTTCAGTAAATTTTCTCCGTCAACCTTTGACTTCGCATAAACACTTAATGGGCCAACTGGATCTTCCTCAGCATAATTACCCTTTAAACCGTCAAAAACAAAATCGGTTGAGAGCAATTGAAAATGAATGTTATTTACTTGACAAACCATCAATAATTTTTCTACGGCACCAACATTTACCTCATGACATTCCTCGGGATTCAATTCACAATAATCCACATTTGTCAAAGCAGCAGTGTGAATAATATGAGTTGGAACATATTTATTAATGGTATCCTTAATTTCATCCAGATCACATATATTCATTGAATCATAATGCTCTAATGGACATTCAGGATTTCGATTTTCACCTTTTGAAGTTGCCAAAAAATCAATGCCGTTTTTTAGACATTGTTTGACTATTTTTTGGCCTAGCAGCCCGTTTGAACCAGTAATCAGTAATTTCATATCAATGTTGAATTCCAAAAATAGAATTTAGTTTTCTTATTTGTTCAGCTGATCCCAAGACAAAAAGTTTCGAATGTGGAACAACTTCAGTTTCAAAATCAGGATTAATTATATATTCTCCATCAGGTGTTTTAAATCCGATAATGGTCACTCCGGTGATCCTCTTCGCTTCAAGCTGACCAATTGTCTTGTTTCTAAACTCCTCTGGCAATTCACTAAATGAAATTGTTTCAATATTTACACCCGAATGCCCTTGCACTTTTATAGCATCCATGAATTCAATAATATCTGGATTACCAATTAGAGAAGCCATGTGGGAGCCTCCGATTGAATCTGGCATAATAACGTGATTCGCTCCTGCAAGTTTTAACTTTGAAACTGCAGAATACAGAGATGCACGAGCCACTACGTTCAACTGAGCTTGAGCCTCTCGAGAAGCCAAAGCAACATAAACATTATCCACATCTTTCGGCAAACAAGTGATAACGCCTCTTGCTTTTTGCAAATTCGCTTTTTCGAGAATTCCTTCCCGGGTTGCATCTCCCTTGATAAAAATAAATTCATGATTCGCTTCATTTTCCTTTATGACAGCTTCATCATTTTCCACAATAACAAATGGTATCCTGAACAAAAGCAAATCACTTGCTACTTGCTTTCCTACTCTACCAAATCCGCAAACTATAACATGATTTTCCATGGTCTTCATTATTCGAAGGATTTTATAATCCCTCAGGTTAGAACGATATTCTCCACCTACGATATAGCTTGTCAGTGAAGATATTGTGTAAGCAAAAATACCAAAGCAACTGATAAGTAAAAAGGCTGTAAATAACCTACCTTGATCAGACAACTCATGAACCTCACCAAATCCAACGGTTGACATGGTAATTATTGTCATGTAAAACGAATCAAAAAATCCCCAGCCTTCAATAGATATGTAACCCAAAGTTCCAGTTCCGATGATTCCCACCATCAAGAAAAGGAAGAGGTATATTTTTTTGAATATGCGGTAATTAAAACTCATGTTATAGCTCCCAAATTGTATTCCTTCTTCTTTTCTGAAATTTGAAATAATGTTTATGCTCAAGTATCCATGCCATTGCCAAATACAGAACCAACGGTGAACCAAGTGCTATGCATGATGCGTAAATAAATCCTAAACGAACTTTCGATATGTCAATCCCTAATTTTCTTGCCCACCATGAACAAACCCCAAAGGAACGCATTTCAAAGAAAAAAGCTATTTTATGAATCGTCTTCATCTACCAAGTATCATTTTACCAATATCACAATTTAAACATTTTTTCTGAGAACAAAATTGGTTATAAATCTCTAATAATGCTTGACTATCGGCGGCGTTGTTCATTGGCATTTTTAAATTCCTCCATTTTTTGAGAATTGAATTGTTTTCAGGTGGAACAAGACGCAAAACAGAAAAGGCTTTATCACAAATTTCTTCATTTTGATTTAATTGTCCAAACCAAAATATAAATGGCACAAAAGCGTTAATAATTAACCCATTAATAAACGAATCACTAAAATTATTCAAACCCAATTGAGCTAATTTATGTTTGTTTTTCTTAATTAACTCATGACAATAGTTTAAAATCGTATCGGGTGAACAAAAAACAAATTGATAATTGAAATCATAACCACTTGCAATTGCAGCAAATTGCATTACTCGAATCCTAGGAAATGATGTATGACGAATTCCTTTCAATTTCCAGGACGATGTCTTAACGCAATTTTCAATGGATGTATGTGCAGCAAATGTTTTATCATGAAACAATCCACTTGCTTCTAAAATACTATCATAAAAATCAGTTGACTCTTTGGATCTGAAATCATTTAATTTGATTTTTTGTGCTAATTCTAGAAAAGGCAGCTGATTCACCTTTGAACCCATTGCACTGGCCAGAAGTTCAAATAATGCCTGTTTTGGATCTTCTTGGTGTTTATTTAATTCAATTGTTTTTCTAATCAACCTGGAATACAATGCTCTTTCCATCATAAAAACCGCTTGAATTGGTTGAAATTCTATTAGTTGACTTCTGCAAAGAATCCCAGTCTTCGCTTTGAAATGGTGATTAAACCATTCCAGATGATCTGGATTAATCCAATTTTGCAATTCAAGGGTTGGAATACGAGAAATCGAATTGGAAGACAGAAGATCATGACTTAAAACAACATGTAAAATAACGTTGTCATAGGATTTATCATTGTGATGACCATGTTTCAACCAATCAGAGCTTTTTACATGCAACTCAACATTACCCACCCATTTAATTGAATCAATAACTATTTGTGCACTGAAAAAATCAGGTCCGCTTTCTAATTCATTGTAATCTCCAGGATAAATAATTTGAATTGGTGTTCCGTCAAGTAAAAAAAGCGCTTTTAGGGGAATTAATTTATGTTGCCACAAATAATGCAGGTATCTTTCTTTCATCTGGTTAGGTTTACTTGAAGATACAAAAAAAGCGCTGGAAATTTCCAGCGCTTTCAACAATTTTACGAGAAATTCTTATTTATATTTTACAAATTTCAACAATTCTGGATTCGCAACCGGAGCCGTATCAAGATTAAATTCCATTGTTAATACCTTTCCTTCAGTTCGTCTATTTAACTGGTGTAATTGTTCAAACAATTTAGGATTGGTTTTCTTAAATTGATTGATATAATCTTCTCTCAACTGAATAACCTCTACACCAGTCATGTCGGCAGGCTGAACAGCAAGGTATTCCTCTCCTCTCTTCCATACACTTCTTGGCTCTTCTTCACCTTTACCAACAGGCACAATTCTTCTTGGGTCAACTCCTTTTTGTTCAACCAAGTATTTGTAACATGCACGAGCTCTATTTTCAGCAAGACGTTTGTTTGCGTCATTTTTACCACGAGAATCGGTATGAGAACTCAACTCAAGAACCATTCCTGGGTATTCCTGAAGAAGATTGTATACAAATATTAATGAGTCTGGTGAATTGATTGTTGAGTCAACCAATAGAGACCACTGATCGAATGGATAACGAACTTCAGGCAATCTGATTGGTTTTTTAGGCAACAATGCCATCTCAATAATGAAATTCTGGTCATAATTTATTCCCAATGTTGTAAATTGAGAACCTTTTTTATCTTCATGGTAACCATCTTTCGAAATGGTAATATTATAAGAAAGCTCTTCATTTACATAGCGGTCGCTAGTTGGTTTTTTATCCCAGAAAACGGACCCTTGTTTATTGGTCATTCCTTCCCAAGTTGAACCATCAGTCCCTTTTACTACCACTTTAACTCCTTCGATTTTTACAGCTTTATTACCTAATTCACTTACTATAACTTTCAAATCATAAAGATTTGGCGGAATTTCATACATATAGATATCTGGATTGTACTTTCCATTGGGATCTTTTCTTTCCGAAGTGAAATATCCTTTTTTAGCTGAAACCTCATACAATGAGTAATCATTGTTTTCTGAATTCAATGGGTAACCCAAATTTTTCGGGTTTTCCCACTTCATTTCCGCTGAAGTTTTTGTTGCCTTAAACATATCCAAACCACCTAGTCCTGGCATACCATCCGTTGCAAAAAATAAACTTCCATCTTTTCCAAGTGTAGGGAAAAGCTCATTTCCTGGTGTGTTAATTTCAGGCCCCATGTTCTTAGGTGCTGACCATGCATTGTTTTTCTTGTCAAATGAAGACCACCATAGATCTCTTCCTCCATATCCGCCTGGCATGTCAGAAACAAAAATCAAATATTTACCATCATCTGTAACACACGGATGTCCCACAGTGATTGAATCTACACCATTTTTCAAATTCAATTTCACAGGCTCACCCCACTCACCTTTTCCTTCGGATGTTGCCGTCCAGATGTCGCACCCAAGATTTTGTTTTTTGATGTTTGGACAACGAGTAAAGAACATAACTTTTCCACGACCATCGAAACAAACAGTTCCTTCATGCGCTTCTGTATTTATTTTTCCTGAAGCATCTGCCAAACGAGGTTCTCCCCAGTTTCCTTTTTTGTCGATATCACTTACCCAGATATCCATGTAATTTTCACATGAAATTGGATCTGTACTATTCCCTGTACTCCCAGAACGACTTGAACCAAAGTACAATTGAGTTTCTTTTCCATCTCCAAAAGTTGGTGCCATATCAAACTCCTTCTTGTTGATCGCCGCCTGATTAACTACAACGTGACGTGTTTTATTCGCAATAAAAGATTTACTGTCTTTGCAAGACTGAATTCCAACATCACCTTTAACATCAG
>CAIRMY010000150.1 GCA_903879775.1 uncultured Bacteroidota bacterium | reverse complement strand
AATAGACCAATATTTCTCGAAAATCTTATTTTCAATTCAGGAATTTGAGATACCGAATTACCGTTTAAAACGAGTAGATCATTTTCGAAATAAAGTACGATAAATGGGTAATAATAAAACTGACTTTCAGAATTGACTTGAATCATGTTTTTCTCAAAATTATTCTGATAACTCAAATTTGTACTTGAAAGGTAAAAAGATTGATTAAAGTTTGACGCTGGAATGAAACTATCTAAATTTAAATTTTTTAGATTTTGAGGGACATTTAATTGGCCATGAATCAATGTAAAACCCAGTGAATCTGCCCATTTATTTAATCTAAGTTTCTTCGTTTTCAGATCCAAAATATTCCACTTTCCCTTCACTATGGTCTGGAAATACTCAGTCGTATCTACAAATCTCCTTTCGAAATTTTCAACACCAAAGGAATCAAAATAAAAAAATTCCACCATTTTCTTAAATCTAAATTCCTTGAACGAAACCAAACCATCCTTGGAGACTAGCAATTGGGGGTGTTCAAATAAATGTGGAATTTCAAAATGTCCCCTATCTTTAAAAATACATTTTTTTTCAATATCGCTGAGTATTGTGGGCTCAATAAGATCACAACCGATTGCTTGAACTGATGTCAAGTTGGCTTTATGTAATTTTTTACCCTTTAAATCAAAAATGAACAATGAATTAGATCGCTTACCGATTATGGCAATCGCTTTTTTCGAATTCATTGGTGGATTTAACAAATTACTCTCAATTAATAAATCAATGGCTTGATAATTTGACTTTAATAAAATTTTAAAATTGCCATCCATTAATCCCCATTGATTCTTATGACTCATTCGAATCAATAATTCTGAACGCATGGAGTCATTTAACACTGAGTCCATATCATTGGGCAAAAGAATATCATCAAAGAAATTTGAAAATTCCACTTTCTCATTTAAACAATGTTGGAATTTGACTTTTTTCATTTGATTCATAGTGATTACAGAAACTTTCCATTGTCCGATAACTGGAAAATTCAAACACCACAAAAACATAGATAAAATTAAAAATTTACGCATCAGTTTATCTTTGAAATTTCGTTTTTTTTAAATAAAATTCATACCCAAATTCAGTAAAATTCGTTTCACACAAAGATTCGAAGAATTAAAGTGTGGCACATTTGGAACAAAACAAATATAGAGCATTTTTTGAATGCGAAATTATTCATTAGTTTCCACCACCTGGAGCAGCAGGTTCGGTAGGAGGATTCAATGTATCATTGCATTTTTTCAAATCAGCTTGTAATGCAGAAACTTGAGATTTCAATTTGGCAATTTCAGTATCTTTAGATTTTATGATGGCTCCTAATTGACCCATTTCCTCATCCATTCGAATGATTTGTTTTCTGAGTGCCGCATCATCTCCTTTGAGCATTTCCAATTCTTTTTGGCAATCTTCATTTTTAGTTTTCAAATCTTCCAAATCTTTAGTGCATAAACCTAAATCAGAACTGAGTTTAGAAATTTTATCATTTTTACCAGCCAATTCTGATTTTAATTGATTCACCAAAGTTTGTAGTTCATCACAATTTGTTGAGCTAGATGCTTTCAATTTGGCTTCCAAATCAGTAATTTTAGCATTTGCATTATTCAAATCATCTTGGATTTTATTTTTCTCAGCCGCTGCTGCGGTTATTTTAACCTCTAAATCTGTCGCTTTTTGAGCCTGAATTGTTAAATCTGCTTTGGCTTTATTGCATGCTTCAATGGTGGCATTTGCTTTTGCTAAATCTGCTTTTACCGCGTTTATTTGTTTCTCAAGTTCAGTCACTTTAAATTTATACGGTGTACAATCTTCTGTTGAGCTCGATGTTGCCAATTTCAATTTATCTTCAGCAGATTTTTTCTCTGCAGTTAATGTCACAATTTGATTTTGCAATGCTGAAGCTTGAGCAGTGATCGTTGTATTCTTTGCAGTTAATTCAGTGTTTTTCTTCTCTAAATCAGCAATTTTTAATTTATACGGATTGCAATCTTCAGAAGCTCCAATGTTTGTTGTTGATTTTAATTTCTCCTCACAGATTTTCTTATCGGCAGTCAAGGTTGTTACTTGCGCTTGCAACAAGCCAATTGTTTTATTTAAATCTAAAACCTTAGCATCTAATTGTGCCGCTTTGGTTTTGTATGGTGTGCAATCTTCAGCAACTTTAAATTCTGATGCCAATTTCAACTTATCGGTAGCGGCTTTTAAATCGGCATTAACTTTTTCTATTTGAACAACTTGAGCATCATTTGTTGCCTTAGCTTTCAAAAGTTCAGCTTGAATGGTAGCGTTCTTTTCTTTTTCATACGCCAAATCAATTTCTAATTTGATTAATTTTTCACAGCAATTATTTGAAACAGCTGATTTGTTTTTAATTTCGGCAATTTCGGCTTGTAATTGAGTTAATTTTTTATCACTCTCATCACATTTATTCTTAAAGGTTGCATAACTTCCTTTTGCTAAGGCCAATTCAGCATTCAAATCAGAATTTTTCTTTGATTCAATTTTCCAAAGACTGTCTAATTGTTTGGTTTGTTTGGCACAATTGTTTCCAGAACCAATTTGTAATTTCAACTTCTCCAATTCAGAAGTTAATTGCATGTTTTTAGCTTT
>CAIRMY010000149.1 GCA_903879775.1 uncultured Bacteroidota bacterium | reverse complement strand
TGGGTTGTCTGACTTACATCAAATGCGAGGAAGGGTAGGAAGGTCAAATATTAAAGCATTCTGTTATTTATTATCTCCTCCAATCTCTACTTTACCTGATGATTCTAGAAAACGATTGAGAACCCTTGAGGAATTTAGTGAATTGGGTAGTGGATTTCAGGTTGCAATGCGTGATTTAGATATTCGAGGAGCCGGTAATTTATTAGGAGCCGAGCAAAGTGGTTTTATATCTGAAATGGGATTTGACATGTACCATAAAATATTAGACGAGGCTGTTCGAGAATTAAAGAATGAAGAGTTTAATGGGATTTTTGACCATTCTGATGATATTAAAAGTAGAGATTGTCAAATTGATACACATTATGAAATTCTCATTCCATCTACATATGTTACACAAACCGCTGAAAGATTGAGCTTATACAGTGAATTGTCGAACATAGAATCAGAACTTCAATTGAGAAATTTTTCTGAACAACTGATTGATAGGTTTGGAAAATTACCAACCGAGGTGATTGCTTTAATTGATTCTGTAAGATTAAAATGGGCAGGTAAAGATTTAGGTATGGAAAAGATTGTATTGGCTGAAATGCGCATGAGGTGCTATTTCCCTGGCGATCCAAACGCTTCCGTGTATCAAAGCAATGCGTTCGCCGAAATTATGGGCTTTGTTGCTCAAAATCAATCTAAATTTGTGGTAAAACAAACCGATAAGGCTTTGATTGTGCAAGTGAATCAGGTAGGCAATATTTTTGAAGCTTTGCACGTTTTAGGGGAGTGGAAGTTGTATTTAAATCGAAACCTCACGAAAGCAAATGAAAATTAAATCATTTATCTTTTTGAACTTAATCCTCATGAATCATTCTAAAATTGTAGGGCAGAACCTACCAACCCACAATCCTGATTTGCAATTTATTGAAGCTAAAAAGAGCTTGTGGACAGGCAATCTCATTGTCAATAAGCAATATCAAAACGATGAGTTTCCATATACACCCGAGTTTAAAGATGTGCGTAAATGGAAGTCGCAAAGGAATCCTTATGAAGCTCAAAAGAAAGCGGATAAAACAAGATTGGTTGTTGCTGAAGGCGCTGAAAAAGAAATTTCAGACACCCAAGATGGGATTTTTTGGTTGGGACATGCAACATTTTTGATTCGTTTAGGAGGGAAAACATTCATCACTGATCCAGTTTTAGAAAAAGCCTCAGGAATGTTGAAGCGGTTTTCGAAACTTCCGATTTCACTTGATAAATTGCCGAAAATTGATTATATTCTAATGTCGCATGATCATAGAGATCATTGCGACGTATCGAGCTTGAAATTCATTGCTAAGCGAAATCCAGGTGTGAAATATTTCTCGGGATTGGAAATGGATAAAATTCTCAATAAATTTTTACTGGGTGCTGAAGGTCAGGTGGCGGGATGGTATCAGCAATATTCTTTAGAGGGACATTTATTTAAGCTGTGGTTTCTACCAACGCGACATTGGAGTAAAAGATGGTTTACAGATACCAATATTCGTTTGTGGGGATCGTTTGTACTAGAAATTGACGGAATGGTAATTTATTTTGGTGGCGACAGTGGATATGGGAGTCATTACAAAGAAATTGCATCCTTGTTTCCTAAAATTGATATGGCCATTTTAGGCATTGGAGCATTTGAGCCAGAATGGTTTATGGAGAAGAATCATTCTTCACCTCAAAAGGCATTTCAATCGTTTATTGATCTAAAAGCGAAATTCATGGTGCCCATGCATTATGGTACATTTGATTTAAGTGATGAACCCGTTTGTTTACCGGGAGAAATGATTAAGGATATAGCCATTAAAAATGAAAAAACCCAACAAGTGCTTGTGCCTTTGTTGGGTCAGAATATTTTAAAATTAATGAAGTAATTTTATTTCTTCATGATATTGGTCAATTCTTTCACTTTAGAATTGTACTT
>CAIRMY010000148.1 GCA_903879775.1 uncultured Bacteroidota bacterium | reverse complement strand
CACAAAAACACAATTGTTATTGGGTGCTTTGGAATGTTACACTGGCTATAATGGAGAAAATGCAATTGAATGTATTGATTCCATAAAAACATATATTCAATTTAGTGATTTAGATGAAAATATTTTGCCCAAATAGTAAGGAATGAGAACCATTGCTAATTGGGATTTAATGAGAGGGGTGCTTATGCACTCCTTTTCATTTTGAGTAAAAAAACAATGAGAAAACAATGATAAAACAGGTGAAATGCAGGTTAAATGATTATTTGTTAAAATCAAAAATTTACTCATTAAAATAAAAAAAGAGTTCTCAATGAAAATACGGATTCACGGAGTGAATGCCTATTGAATTAAATCAATTTATGTAGTGTTAATAACTACCTTTCAATTATTTGTACATCAATTAGGCTATTGATATATTTGGAGAAATAAAAAAAGGCAATGAGGTCTGCAAACCATAATCACTGCCTTTCTAAAAAACTTGTATGGGACAAATTTACATTAAAGATTTTGTAGGTGTATACCACCGCAATGGAAATTCTCCAAATCACTTTGTTAGCACTGATACTGGCTATGAGTTAATCTTGAAAACAAGATTAAGTTCTACCAATTCAATGCCTCCAAACTATCTTTTGTTTAAGCCAAAGGATTCCCAAAAATTTGAATATTTCACAAGTCTATGGAGAAAGAAAGATGGCATTTATAAAATCAGTGATACTCAAAAACCAACTGGCTATGGATTTTGCACAATTGATTTATTCACCATTGAAATCATTGCCTTATGATTGGAGTTTATGCAATAGATTCAATGAGGGTAAGAATCCCATTGAGAGAATGCACTTATGTTTCTCCAAAGTTGAATGAGTTAATTCATAAGGTTAAAGATGAAACAGGTGAAATCATTGAAACGGAGACTAAAAATTGGGAAAGGATAGAAGATGCAGGAATAAAAACAAAGTTCTCCATTGGTACTGAAAAGATAGAAAACAACTATGTCCAATGTCTTGTGATGTTAGTCAATGCCAAAATGCTAAAAAAGGACTATCTCAAAGGTATCTTCAAAGACACTTTGCCAATGATATATGATTATTTGATAAGCCAAAATTTAGCCACCTTTTCAATGGATTCATTTCTTAATGCATACTGCACGGATATTGATATAAAAAGGGATTTTATTGAAGATCAGAGAGTGATGCAGTATGCAATTAAACTTATGGTATCAAATACAATTCCGCATAAAGAAATGAATAGAGGGGTGAAAAAATTGAATAATGGAGTTGAATTTAATACAAGACAAAATGCCACCAATAGCACACCTTATTTCAAGATATATGGTAAAGCCAATGAGTTAAAGACAAAGAGCCTTGATTTTGCTCTAAATCACTTGAATGATATACCAAATGATTTGCAAAGAGCTGAATACACCATTAAAGATTCTAAACACTTAAAATCATTGATAAAATCAATACCTAACAATAAATTATTGACACTTATGGAATGCACCCAGTGTGATTTTGAAAATGCCTACCAAATTATTTTAAGAAATATTTTAGGACATAGAATGAGGGAAACACAATTCATTGAGAAAAATGATAAAATGACACCAACTGATATTGTCCTTATCAATGCTTTAATTGGTTTGATGGATGCAGGAATGACATTGGATAGAGCAAAGGTGTTTTTGATGGGAACAATGGATAGAGTGAATAAATCAAAATGGAATGATAAGTTGAATTCATATTTTAATGCCTACATAAAGCCAATTGAAAACTATTCCAACTATGATAAGTTAGAAGATGCACTTGTGAAAATTGGCTATAATTTCTAAAAAGGCAAAATCCATACTATTGGTGTATGGTAAATGTTGCCTGTGGGGAAACATTTGGAGAATGAAATGAGACAAAATGTTACACTTAAAAAAATATAATAACAATTAAATTTGGGAATATGGAAACACGGATATTAAAACCAGTGAATGAATATAATCTTGCAAAAAATGTATCCCATTCCAAAAAAGGACATAAGGGATTTATTCAACTTGAAAATAAAAAAGACATTCAATTGAAAATTGTAATTGATAAACCAACAAAACAATTTTTAGATGAATATTGCAAAACTGCACGTATCACAAAAACACAATTGTTATT
>CAIRMY010000147.1 GCA_903879775.1 uncultured Bacteroidota bacterium | reverse complement strand
TTAGAATTTTATGAAACCAATGACGAATACATAACATACAAGACGGCGCCTTGGAAAATAGTGAAAAATGTCATGGCGGCAAATGACAAAAACGACCAAAAAGAAATAGAAAAATGGAATAACTGTTGGGACAATTTTATTAAAAAACAATCATGTAAGGAACACTTGAATCCCGAAAAAGAATATTTGATTCCCATTCTTGATGTTTCACAATCCATGTTTGAAAAAGATGCCGATAGAGGCAATTATCATTTGTATAATGCTATTGCGTCCGCATGTTCTTTGGCAGCAAAATCGGCTTTTGGCAATAAACTTTTGTCATTTTCCCATCAGGCCGTGTGGATAGATTTGGAAGATTGCCCGCTCAATGTCGCGGTTCAACGAATCATTGGATTGATTTATGGTTCAGACGCTTGCTCATGTTGCGCTCTCAATGTGGTTTTGACTGGATTTATCAATTCGCACATGACATCAGAAGACGTGAGCAACGTAAAAGTGATTTTAATAACAAAAACCAAAATGTATTGTGAGTATTATAAACAGATAAATGAAGTTTGGAAAAAGGAAAGTTTAGAAAAATGTGGAAAAATGTATTATTTGGACAATCGCAATTTTGTCAAATTGCCGGTATAAAAATATAAATATATATTGAAGTCTCATCGTAATTAATAAAAAGGCAATTAGAGACGTTCCAAGTCAAGGACGACTATCGCTTCGCGATCCAAGTCAAGGACGACTATCGCTTCGCGATAAGCGCTTCATAAGCTCAATCTGGTAGAGCATACAAATTTGAATTCTCTTTATAGCAAAGACGCAATTTATTTTGTGAGGTAGTGGGTTCAAATCCCGCATGAAGCAATTACATAAGAAACACCCTATGTAATTGTTTTTATTTTTTAACTACAGAGTGTTTAATGATTTTTTTAGAAATCGCATTATTCATCACGTCTATGTCTTCACCGCCACCCGAAACGGCTTTAACCAATAAAATATACTCAATTCGGTCATTGTAATCAGGATGTTTTTGAGCCCATAATTTTTTATTTTTGTAGGTTTTGTTACAGATGCGATTGACCGCGTGGGCCGTTTTCGGTAATCCCTCCTCATCTTTTTCCCATTTGCCCCCGCTTTTTAAATACACGGTTTGTCTCTTGACATCACTACATTGGATCGGACGTTTTGACTGTTCCAGCGCATTTAAATATTTTATTATAACTGACGCATTGCCTTCCACATATCCGCATTTTCCCACGCAAATAACATCTTCATAATTGGGATCAACATTGTCCACAAAATCCTCTATATTAACAGCGTCTTTACATGTTTTGTTAAGATAATTGTTAAGATTAAATTTGTCTTTGCTTGCTTCGCAATTAGATCTATTTTTGTCAATGGTGATACAGGCATTGATGACATTTTCAAGGGTGGATTTATTATTATCCAAGAGTGATTTCACAAATTGATTATTGGAATCCATCATTTTATTTTGGAATTGATTGTTTGTTTCAACAACGGCGGTCAATACATTTTTGAAGGACGGAATCGTTTCTTTTAGTTCTTTGATGGATTCTTTCATTGTGCCAATTTCATCCGAAAAAATCATATCACACGTGTTTCGGTGCCTAGATAAACTAGAGTCATGTTTGTATAATTTTCCGCAGCCATCACATTTATATTCCACCATTTCGCGGTGTTTTTGGGTTTCTATGTGTCGTTGATAATTATTTTTTCGGTGCGTTTTGAAATTACATAAGTCGCAAATGTAAAAAAAATCCTCCATTGTCTTTTATCATGTTTTCTTTTTATGTTTCTTCAGTTGGACATTTTTGAAGACCCTTGGACATTTTTGATACTTTGGACATTTTTGAAGACATTTTGAAAATAACAAAAATATAAAAATGTCTTATCGGGTGGGTTATGCTTTGCCACATGTGTGCTGGAAACACCTAGCATGACCTAGCATGACCTAGCATTTTTTCAATTGCGAGTGGGCCGAAAAATCAAAATAATAAAAACGTGATTGAAACTGCTGAGGAAAAAAGTGACGAAAAAAACGTGCTTGAAATGCTTGAAATGCTTGAAATACCTAGCATCTTTTAAAAATGTCCAATGGACATTTCTTCCATCGGATCCTTAGAATTCCTCCAAAACACATATTTATGAAAATCT
>CAIRMY010000146.1 GCA_903879775.1 uncultured Bacteroidota bacterium | reverse complement strand
CTAAAGTTTAGGTTTAGCGTTTAATGTTTAAAATTCTTGAACTCTAAACTCAAACTTAAACGCTAAACGTTAAACGTTAAATAAAAAAGACCCTCCTTACGGACGGCCTTTTTTGCTATTGTTGTTGTTTGTTCTTAGTTTAGCGTTTATTGTTTAGAGTTTAAAGTTTTTTCATAAACCTTTATAAACCTCATAAACCCTTATAAACTTCTTTTGGGTTTAGTGTTTAGCGTTTAGCGTTATTCATAAACCCTTATAAACCTCATAAACCTTTATAAACTTTCTCCTTACTGAAATCTGAACTTCGCGCCCACTTGGAAGTATGCGTTGTTGAATTCAGGACTTGCAGTTCCGTTACTCTGACTGTTATATGTGCCGGCTGAAACAATTGCACCAACTTCACCAAATAATTTTATTGCATCTGAAATGCTATAAGTAGCCAAAACACCACCATTGATATTCCATGATCCATCACTCACTTCGCTGATCGTTCCACCATTGTCATCGTTTAAATAATACATAGATAAACCTGCACCAATTTTACCAGCCATTGAAAAATCATCATCAGAACTTCCAACAAAATAACGACCAATACCAGCATTGATATGATTAAAAACCAATGAAGTATTTGCGTTGCCACCAAAATCTTTAGAACTATAAATAAAATCACCATAGTAGAAATTCTCATCAGCTTCGTATTGTAACTTAGCACTAAATGAAGTTGTAAATGTTCCCAATCCCTCAGCAAAATACATAGACGGCGCAGCACCTGCCCCAACGCTTAAATTTCCAATTTCAAATTGTGCCTTCGTTGAGCCTATGCCCAAGATTAAAATGGCTGCAGATAAAATGATTTTTTTCATGTTTTTAGTTTAATTCACGCAAGTTTAATGAATATTCATCGGAATCTAATGTCTGAATATAATATCAATGTCAAAAATCACAAACTTATAAACTTTCTGAAACACCTAACTTTAAACACTAAACATTAAACTCTAAACAAAAAAAGAGAGCCTAAGCTCCCTTTTTTTGTTTTTAATAATTGTTCAACATCATTGGCATGATGAGCATCGTGATTTCTTCGTTCTTCTCGTTTTCAGTTGGCACCAACAAACCAGCTCTGTTTGGCTGCGACATTTTTAATTGTACACTGTCGCCATCCATTGTAGCCAACATTTCCTTCAAAAATCTTGCGTTGAACCCAATTTCCATGTCGTCTCCGTCATATTCACAGTTGATTTTCTCAGTAGCCTCATTCGCCATTTCAATGTCTTCAGCGCTAATTGTTAATTCGCTGCCCGTAATCTTCAAACGAACTTGATGCGTTGTTTTAGAAGCAAAAATGCTGATACGGTTGATAGAACTTAGAAAGTCGGTTCTAGAAATGGTAATCACATTTGGATTTTCTTGTGGAATCACCGCAGAATACTCTGGGTATTTTTCATCCAACAAACGACAAATCAATTGAGTATTGCCAAAGGTAAAAAACACATTGGTTTTGTTGTAATCAACAATCACTGGAGTTTCGTCGTTAGGCAATGCCGTTTTCAATAAATTCAATGGTTTTTTCGGAATGATAAAGCTATGTTCCGCACCCGCATTGATATCTTTACGTGTAAAACGAACCAATTTATTGGCATCTGTTGCAACAAAATTCACATGCGTGCCTTTCATTTCAACAAACAAACCCGTTAAATTCAAACGCAATTCATCAGAACCTGCAGCAAACAGTGTTTTGCTCACAGCACGCAACAATAAATTCGCAGGAACAGTGAAACTACCATCGCCAGTTTTTTCAGGCAATGTTGGGTAATCTACACCATCTTGACCAGCCATTTTGTAACGACCATTGTTGTTCACAACCTCAATACCAAAAGAACTATTATCGATATTAAAAGTTACCGGTTGGTCTGGTAGTGAGCGCAGAATATCAATTACCATTTTACTTGGCACTGCAACACGCATGTTATCTTTAGATTCCACTGGCACAACAGTTGTCATGCTCGTTTCTAAATCGGTACTGTAAATGGTGAGCACATTGTTACTTATATCGAACAAGAAATTTTCCAAAATTGGAATGATCGGTTTCGACATAATGGCACCGTTAATCGTTAACAGGTGTTGCAACAAATCGCTAGAAGGAGCTATAAACTTCATAAATTTTATATTTTATACTTTCGTTAAAAAAGAATACTGCAAACGTATTCATGTAAGAGCAATAAAAATACACAACTTAAGGTATTTTATAAACACTTTATCATGAATGTCCACATTTAATCATTTTTTTCATCTGAATTTACTTCGGCATCTACAATTACAAAAATGTCTTCATTCGACTTTTTCATCAGATACTTTTCTCGGGCAAACTTTTCTAAATTCCTTTGAT
>CAIRMY010000145.1 GCA_903879775.1 uncultured Bacteroidota bacterium | reverse complement strand
ATTGCATGAGCAAACTCTCTTTAAATTGTTTTAATTCAAGCTTTTTAGGGAAATCTTTAATCACCGAATCATTGGTCGCCAACAAACCTCTCCATTCAATTGGAAATACAATTTCTGTTTTCCATTTGAGGAATGTATTCAGTCGGCTAGTTTTGAATGTTGTATTTTTAGGGTATGTTCTGCTCGCATAATTCATTAAAGCTAAAACAAGTCTTTTACTCACAAAATCGGGTGGATTGTTTAGGATAGTCTCAAGAGATTTCTCTGTAATTGGACCAGTTTTATAATATTGAGGATACCAGTTCAAAAAGTAAAATACAATCGATTTCTCGGTGTTTCTCGATAAATAATAGGTGAGGCATTTTCCAGAGAATTCTAAACTATCGGAAATCAAGAATTCATCGGTTTTGTTTTTAACGCCTTTTAATGCAAGTTCTTTTTTATTTTGGTAAAACTCTTGGTGCATTTTTGATGCTTCTACATAATCTCTTTTTTCGCAATTGAATCCGATTTTATTCAAGTAATATTGATTTTGAGTGTTGAGTAATAAAGTATCACTGGGCAAATAATACAATCCCCGTAAAGCCCAATTGTTCGCTTCTGAATTAATCCCAAAATCATTTTTAATTTGCTTAATTTTATTGTGAATCTGAATTTTCTCATTCTTTAACAACGAAGTATTTTTAGGGAAAATTTCAAGTCCCATTTCAGTATACCTTAAAGAGCTATCTGATTGATTTCTTTTGTTGTAATAGCTTGCAAGAATTTCAAAAGCTTGCACAATATACGTAGATGAATGAAGTTTGTCTTCGTGGGCTTCGAAATTCCAAAGTGCAACTTTTTGCATGATTTTCAGGGCTTCGCCTTCGTTCTTGTTAAACCAATGACAAATGCCAATCATTCCGTATGCAATAGTGTCGCCAGTTAAATCATAGCTGTTTTTATAATATGGCAGTGCTTTTCCGTATTTTGCTTGATTGAAAATGTCTAAGGCAATTTGATTGTTTTGTTTTGCAATTTTATCGAACAAAACACTGTATTTTTTTGTGAATTCATTCTCCTTGTCCTTTAATTTTGCCTTAATTGCCGATTTAATGCATTCTTTAGCCCAATTTGTTTCGCCTTCTTTTTGAGGGACAATGAGCGACAATTCATATTCTGCTTTTGTTTTAATATACAACAGTTCAATTATCGTTTTGTCTTTTTTGATTCCTTTCACCGAAAGTTTAACACATTTTTCATACTTTTTAGCCTCGAAAGCTTTTTCAGCTTTGATAACACTCAAGGGTTGAGCAAAAGAGATTATTGCCGAAAATGTGAGCGCGAAAAATAAGATGGTTTTTTTCATTTGAGTAGAAATAAATATTGTGAATAACGAAAGTTCGCTACAAATTAATGTGTTTCAAACTAAGAAAAAGTAGTTTGTGAAAAAGGAGTGTAAAAGTTAACGCATTAACTGGAAATTCTGTTGAATGATTTTCCTGTAAGAATCGTTACCAATCAACTCTAAGATGCAAATGTAAATTCCATCAAGTGCTTGTGTGTTCATGTAGAAACCATCCCAACCGCCATTTAAATCAGATGTTTCAAACATTTTTTCACCCCATCGATTGTAAATGCGCATGTTCATTTTTTTAAATCCTTCTAAATAAGGCTTGAAAATGTCATTCGGAGCTGCATCGTTTGGTGTAAATGCACTTGGTAACCAAACCACCGGAGGACAACTATCAATTAGGTTAATGTCGTCAGAGGCTTTACAGCCATCAGCACTTGTTACCGTAACTTTATAGTTCCCAGCCATGCTGGCAGTGATTTGAGCAGTTGTTTCTAGGGTAGGAATCCAACTGTAAGAATATCCAGCCGTAAATCCAGCGTCTAGGGTAATTGCAATGTTTCGGCAAACAAACTGATCACCACCTAGGTTCACAGAGGGCTGCACACCTTGTTTAACAATGACTGTTTTAGAAGTTGTTCCGCAGATGTTGGTAATCGTTACTTTGTATGTTCCAGTTTTCGTAACATTTAACGTAGAAAATGTATCTTTCGCTTGAAGTGTTACATCGGGACTTGACCAAACAAAACGATTGAATACTTGTTTGTTGGAAGCATCAAGTGTTAAGTTGATATTGTTTCCACAAAACATCGTGTCATTCATTGGGATATTCGTAAATGCTCCGTCTATAATCAGAACATAAATTTCTCCTGTGTCTTTTGCGCCATTGTTAAATGTACTAATGCAAATTGTTTTAAATAAACCTGCGTTAGGGTAAGTAATGTTTTTGGGATTTCTATCTGTAGATGAAGAAGGGGTTGCACCTTCAAATGTCCAAGCCCATGCCACACTCGGTAAAGAACTTCCAGTGTTATATTCTGAATAATTAATCGTTCCACCTTTGCATAAAACCAAGTTAGGCGTTTGAGCACCTGCTTGACTTACGATGAACATTAAGAAAGTGAATATAAGATAGTTTTTCAGTCTCATGCCGATTGATTTTATGCAAATATAAACAAAATTACTTAAATGAGGTGTGAAAATTGCATGAACTTTGTATGTCCTTCAATGCATTCTTGTTTTTATTTTAGATTGTTTATAATATTGATAATGTGAATCTTGAGTGTTTTAATTTTGGGAAATAGGAAATGCTTAAAGAGTCTTATTTTTGCAGAATTTGACCATGAAATTGATCAAAGCTGTGTTTGAATTCTTGCGTGCACTGAATTTGTGGTAATTGAACTCTAGAATCTTTGAAATTTTGTATAATTCCTCTGTAGTCATAACGGTAAGTTTCGCCCAAATTTGAGATAATTTCAAAATAAGAAGACTGAATTTTCACGGATGATATCTTTTGTGGTGCGATGGTTTTGATCAATGGATTTAAATCAAATGCAAAGAGACTTTGTTTATCGTTGCTGAGAATCAAACTGGTTGTGTTCCCAATTTCCTTCATGATATATCCGTTCTTTTCAATCACAGACCAATCTTCACATGCAATTTGATTTTGATATTTGATCCAAACCACCCAGCTTTTAAATTCATTGGTTTTTTTATTCCTTCCGATGAGCGAACTTTTTACACTGCCATCATCGAAGGTTTCTAAATCCTCGTATTCAAATTTAAAACTCGGATCTTGTTGTAAAATCAAACTTTGTGGGTATAAAGTGAGCCATGTTTTGAGCGTTGTTTGATAGCAAGTAACTTCTTTGAGTTTTTCGCCTTTTAACTTCCCCGCAATGCACGTTCCGTTCACTTGACGCCACCAACTTTTTGTTTCGGGATCTTCAAACATTGCGTTGAAATGATCCATCCCCACCAATCTAAAATTGGTTGATTTTCCTTTAATGGTAGGATTGAAGACTTTACCAGTTCTGCACACCGAACAGTATGTAACCAAGATTTCTTCTCCTGCAATTGTATCTTTCACTTGATGATGGTGGGCAATGATATTGATAGGATAGGCCTTTGCTTCGTTTCCAATGATCACGCCGATGATGAGTCGGTTTGTGTCAATTAAATTGTTTTTTTCATTGGCAAAATTTTGTTGAGTCATCATTTTAAACATGGTGTCTGCGCTCATTGGGAAGTTCGTGAGGTATGCACTCATTCCTAAGAAAACCATCAACACAATGCTTGTTTTTCGAATTTCTTTCCAAGCATTTGAAAACGATAGAAGCATCATTCCGATGAATACAATTCTGAAAATCCAACGATATGAATGTAGAAAATACGCCAAATCAATGCTGTTTATTTGCTGACTGCCCGGCATTGGCATGATGAAATACACTCTCAACCATTCGAAAATGATTGATAATGTTATAATTACAATGAATGTCTTCTTGTTTTTCATGACGTTTATTTTTCGAATCTAATCCTTTTTAGGGATAAAAAGTAATATATTGACTTATTGACGTCTATTGGCCAGTAAGATAGGCGCAGAACCATCGAATGGATTTCCCTCTCTACCAATTGTTTTTGCACCCATGCCATTGGCTCTTCTAACTGCATGATCTCCAAATCGATTGCGAATGCTGTCCATTGCTTGATAAAGGTTTGCCATTTCTTCCGTCTCTTCAAATAAGTTGATTTGAAATCCGCCACTCACCAAATCACTAAATCGAACCCCCACAAGTCGAATGAGTAAACGCCTTTGATAGAGTTTTTCGAAAAGTTCTAAAGTGCGTTTAATTAAAATATGGTCGGCACTGGTGTACGGAATCTTGGCCTGAATGCTGTGGGTGTTAAAGTCGCTATACCTTACCTTAACACTCACACAGGAACATAGTTTGTTTCCTTTTCGGAGCTGATACGCTAAATTTTCAGCCATGGCGCTGATTAAATTCCGCAGCATCACCACATCGATTGTGTCTTTTTCGAAGGTTCTTTCGGTGCTAATGCTTTTGCGCTCATGGTAGGGTTCGATAGGCCGATCGTCGATTCCTTGGGCTTTTTTCCAAATTTCAACGCCTGTTTTTTGCAAGGTTTTATACATCAATTCGCGGGGAATTTCTTGCACCGTTTTGATGTATTGAATGCCCAAATTTCGCAGCGTTTTGTAAGTTTCAGTACCAACCCCAGGAATTTTCTGCACCGACAGTGGTGCTAAAAAAGGAATTTCAGTTCCATGCGCTACAAAGGCTTTTCCCATCGGTTTTGCTGTGCCTGTGGCAATTTTACTCACCGTTTTATTTGCCGACAACCCAAAACTAATTGGCAAGCCAGTTTCCCTCAAGACTTTGTCTTTCAATTCAACCGACATTTGATAACATCCGAAAAATTTATCCATCCCCGTTAAATCAATGTAAAACTCATCAATGCTGCTTTTTTCGTACAATGGAACACTTTCAGCAATGACCTCTGTGACCATTTTTGAATAATCGCTGTATAACTGCGAATCGCCCCGGATGACAATGGCGTCGGGACAAAGAATGCGGGCTTGTTTCATGGGCATGGCGCTGTGAACTCCGTACTTTCGAGCTTCGTAACTGCAGCTTGCCACCACACCTCTGTCGCTTTGCCCCCCAATAATTAAAGGCTTCCCTACAAATGAAGAGTTTTGTAGCCGCTCTACACTCACAAAAAACGAGTCTAAATCCATGTGTGTGATAAATTTCTTTTCCATTTGTTAAAAATATTGACAATTTAATGTTCGTAAATTAATCAAAAAAATCCATTGTGTAAGTTTTTTTATTTCTATATATTGACTATTTTTGCATGTACAAATTTTGTCAATTATGAGCTTCGGAAGTTATTTAAAACAAATGCGCATTCAAAAAGGATATAAACTCAATGAATTGGCAAGTGAATCTGGCATCGATTCTTCATTACTTAGCCGTATTGAATTAGATAAACGTCAAGCAACGGAAATACAGGTGAAAAAATTGGCAGTGGCATTCAATATTCCGGAGTCAGATTTGTTCACTCAATGGTTTGCGAGTAAAATTGTGAGCAGTATTGGATATTCAAAAGCAGCATTCAACGCGTTGAGTGTTGCTCAGGAAATGATTCAGCAAATGCAGGAAAGCATTCCCGAGTATCATTTGTCCCTCAAAAAGCAACTCGAAGAAATAGATCAACACTGTCAAATCATTCAAAACCATAGAGCTCTAAATAATTTCAGGATAGAAGAAGCCTTAGAAATAGAATATACCTATCACAGCAATCGAATCGAAGGAAACACACTCACCCTTCAAGAAACAGATTTGGTTGTGAATCATGGACTTACAATCTCAGGAAAATCGCTGCGCGAACATCTAGAAGCCAACAATCATGTCGAAGCCATTGCTTATGTAAAAGAATTAATACAAAAGAAAGTTCCAATTACAGAAAAGGTGATTCTACAAATTCATCAGCTGGTGTTGCAAGGCATTGATCGCGAAAATGCCGGAAAATACCGCAATGTTCCTGTATTTGTCAGTGGATCAAGTCTTTCTCCCGTTCAGCCATATCTTATTTCAGTAAAAATGGAAGCGTTTCTAAATTGGTTTCAGCAAAATGAGGGATTGATACACCCCGTAATCATGGCGGCACATCTGCATTTAAAATTGGTGAATATTCATCCATTCGTAGATGGAAATGGACGAACATCCCGATTGCTCATGAATATGTATCTGTTACAACATGGATATCCCTTATCAATTATCCAATCAGATATGGAAAATAGACAAGAATATTACAATGTTTTAGAATTGTATCACACTCAAAATAAGAGTTCTGAATTTGAGACATTCATTGTGAAAACAGTTTTGAACGATGCAAAAAAGCTTTCTAAATTATTGAGCGGGGAGGCTTGATGTTTGGTTTTTTGAGAAATCGAAAAAGCTGAATCTGAACAAACAAAAAAAATACTTCGAAACTTTAGATTCGTATCCCTATAAACTTTTACTCTCTGTAATTGTTTCTTCTACATGAAGAATTTTTTAATTGTTGGAGGGTCATCAGGAATTGGGTTACAATTGGTTCAGAATCTTGCATCAGATCATCAGGTGTTTGCTACGTTTTGTAATTCACAACCATCTGAAATTCACAATGTAACATATGCCCATTTAGATGTTTTGAATGAGCAATTAGATTTGAACTTTTTACCTGAAACAATTGATGGAATTGCTTATTGTGTTGGCGCAATTAATCTAAAGCCATTTCATAGAATTTCGGAAGCCGATTTTATTGCCGACTACAGAAAACAAGTGGGTGGTGCCATTCGCATCATTCAAAATTTATTGCCAAAATTAAAACTATCCGAAAATCCAAGCATTGTCCTGTTTTCAACTGTGGCAGTCCAAATGGGATTCCCTTTCCACACCATGGTGGCGAGTTCTAAGGGTGCTATTGAGGGACTTACAAAAGCCTTAGCTGCGGAGTTAGCACCGAAAATTAGAGTGAATTGCATTGCACCATCAATTACAAATACGCCACTCGCTGCAAACTTGCTGAACACCGAAGAAAAAGTGGCAGCCAATGCCCAACGACACCCATTAAAGAAAATTGGAACTCCAACCGATTTAGCGAACATGGCAGAATTTCTGCTCACCGAAAAATCAAATTGGATTACAGGTCAGATTTTTCATGTCGATGGCGGCATGTCAACATTAAAAGTATAATGAAGCGGCCTTGGAATTTGGTGAATGTGCCTGTTTACAGCATTTCAAGTAAACAAAATAACACCACCAATATGAATATTTGTACCTACGTAACTGCTGTGAGTATGCAGCCAAAGCGGTATATGGTTGCCATTTATGAAAATACTCAAACACTTGAAAATGTAAAAGATGGAGAATTGTTTGTGCTTCAATTACTTGCGGAATCGCAATATGGACTGGTGCGTAATTTTGGACAGAAATCTGGAAAATCGTTCGACAAACAGGCATTTTTGAATCGAAAAAACTCCTCAAATATGTTCCAAAAAGAAAATCCATATGCTACATTTTTTTGGAATAACTTTGACGTCCTTTCAAATGCAGTATCTCTTATTCTTCTAAAGCCAATTCAAATCATCAATGCAGGTGATCACCATATGTTTTTATGTGATGTTGTTTCGTATGAAAATTTAAACGAAAGCCACATATTAACCTTAGATGTTTTGCGACAAAAAAAGCTAATTAGAATATGAATTTAACGGACGAAGATTTAGATAGAATCATTGAAATGGCTTGGGAAGACAGAACACCTTTCGAAGCCATTGAAATACAATTTGGATATACGGAAGCAATGGTCATTCAACTGATGCGTAGTTCTTTAAAACGCAGTAGTTTTAACCTTTGGAGGAAAAGAGTAAACAGTGGCGTTAGCCAAAAACATCAACATAAAAGAAACCAAGATATTCAACGATTTAAGTGTAAACTTCAAAATCAGATATCAAACAATAAAATTAGCAAACGATAAAAATGCCAACAACTCAATATAACGAAATTTTAGCAAAAATCCAAAAAGTCAATCCTATTAATTATGGGAGAACTAGAAACAATTTAAAAGGTGCTGTCACTCAACTGTCGCCATACGTTTCTAGGGGCGTCATCTCAACAAAGCAAATCATGGAAGTGGTTTTGTCGAAAGGCTTTAAATTGTCACAATGCGAAAGACTCTTGCAGCAACTCGCTTGGAGAGATTATTTCCAAAGGGTGGGTGAAGCGTTTCCAAACCTCAGTGAAATAGATGTTAAGCGACCTCAAGAACATGCCACAGACGAGTTAATTCCTCAAGTTGTGCTTGATGCAAATACAGGGATTTCAGCTGTAGACGATTGTATCAATGGCCTTTATCAATATGGTTACATGCACAATCACGTTCGTATGTATGTGGCTTCAATTGTGTGTAATGTTGGTCGTTCAGGGTGGAGAAATCCAGGAAAATGGATGTACTATCATTTATTAGATGCCGATTTTGCAAGCAATTTCCTAAGTTGGCAGTGGGTTTGTGGATCGTTTAGCACCAAATTGTATTTCGCCAATCAGGAAAATATCAATCGCTATTGCGAAACCGACGATTATGGTACCTTCATAGATAAAGACTACCGCGAGTTTAATGCGCTGGTGGTGCCCGATGTCCTTCAAGAAAAAACAAACATCGATTTAAAAACAAATTTACCTGAAACAGTTGCGCCTCAATTAGATGCGAATCTTCCTACGGTCATTTATAATTACTATAATTTAGATCCGGTTTGGAGAGCGGAAGAAAAAGCGAATCGGATTTTATTGTTAGAGCCGTCGCATTTTGAGAAATATCCAATTTCGGAGATGAATCTTAACTTTTGTTTAGACTTGGCAATAAATATTGAAAACATTCAAATCTTTGTTGGCGAATTTTCGGGCTTAGAAAAATTGCAAGCGAATGCCCAATTTATTTCTAAAAAACACCCATTGTTTAGCCATTACACCGGTGAAAAAGACGAGCGCGATTGGATGTTCCCAGAGGTTGTAACATCGCAGCCATCATTTTTCAAATACTGGGAAAAAGTGATGAAAACGCCTACGTTTAAGAAAATTAAAATCAAATAAATGAACATTAATGCTCAACAAATAAATGATATGGAAGCCCGTTATAGGGCTTCTTTCATGAATTCTTTGGGGGGATATAAAAGCGTTGTGCTCATTGGCACCAAATCGCTGAACGGAACAAGCAATTTGGCGATTTTTAACTCCTTGTTTCACCTAGGTGCAAATCCTCCGCTTTGTGCTTTTATTGTGCGTCCAGATGTATCGCCAAGGCATACACTTCAGAATATTTTGGAGACCAAGTACTACACAATCAATCACATTCATGAGGGGATTTATAAAAATGCCCATCAAACTGCTGCCCGATACGGTGCCGACGTTTCTGAATTTAATGAAGTCAATCTTACAGAAGAATATTTTGAGGGACATGATGTACCTTTTGTTCAAGAGTCGAATTTGAAATTTATTTGTGAGTTTCAACAAAAAATCGATCTTGAAATCAATGGAACCATCATGGTCATTGGTCAAATTAAAGAAATCATTTTACCGGAGCAATGTATTGGAAAAGATGGATTTATCGATCTTGAATTGGCTGGTACCATCACTTGTAGTGGTTTAGATAGTTACCACAAAACTGAGAAAATTGGACGTTTAACCTATGCGAAACCCAATACTTGGCCTGAGAATATTTAAATGAAACGCAACGACTCCCAAGTGAAAAAATCTGATTTGCCACAGAAGTTATGTGTAACTTGTGGAAAGCCATTTACTTGGCGTAAAAAATGGGAAAAAGTGTGGAATGACGTGAAATATTGCAGCGACCGTTGTAGGACAAAACGATAAATCCGTAGGTGAATTAGATGAAATTGACTTAGTTTTGTAACATGGCGTTGCTCTCTAAGTGTTCCGAATATATTCTTGAAGCTGGATGCGATGAAGCGGGGAGAGGTTGCTTGGCGGGACCAGTGGTGGCAGCGGCAGTGATTCTTCCAGAAAATTTTCAGCATCCGTTGTTAAACGATAGTAAACAGGTTTCAAAAAAACACCGCGACGAACTAAAACCATACATTATTGAAAATGCTTTAGCATGGGCAGTTGGTATCTGCTCTCCACTGGAAATAGATGAAATCAATATTTTAAATGCCAGTATTTTGGCAATGCATAAAGCCCTTGATCAATTAAAAATCAAACCTGAATTTATTGCAGTTGACGGCAATCGATTTAAGAAATACCACGATATTCCTCATGCAACTCAAATAAAAGGGGATGCCCGATTTTTGAATATTGCTGCTGCAAGTATTTTGGCAAAAACTTTTCGAGATGAAATTATGGAAAATTTGCATCTCGAATTTCCTCAGTTTGCTTGGCATTCCAACATGGGTTATCCTACAATTGCTCACAGAAATGCAATTCGTGAATTTGGTACAACCATACACCACAGAATGACATTTCAATTGCTGCCACGCCAAATGAAACTGGACCTCTAAAAATGAGTTAAAAGATTTTGTAAACGTTTAAAAGAATGCCTTTGCCGTATTTAATGAACGATTCTAACCATTGACATGCGCAGATGTATAAACCACTCCATCCATATTTGAATCCACCTTTGATGAAATAGTTTTTTAAAAACTTGATTGAGGGACTTGTCATAAATTTTAAAATGATGGCGAGTAGAAAGGCGTTTTCAAGTGTTTTTGCTCCAATGTTTCCAAATTTTATGGCTTGAGTCAAAACCGCCTTTTTATTGATGTAGGTAAAGTGTAAAATGTCTCCATTCATGTGTTTTTCAACAGATGAATCTTTCAGTTCAAATCTGTCATGGGGGTTTGTGCCTGCCCAATGCCCACTTCGTCTATTCCACAATCTCAATTTTCGATCTGGATACCAACCACAACCTTTGATTGGACGACCACCTAAATGGTTCAATCGGCTCATGGAGTACCCTAAAATGGGTTTGTTTTCGATTGTAGTTTCTGAAAATTGGCCCATTTTAATATTTAAAATGGAATCGAACAATTCAGTGCTTAAACATTCATCTGCATCTAAACTCAGCACCCAATCGAAATTTGCTTGGTCCTTGGCCCAATTCTTTTGCTGAATATGTCCCTCAAAAGCATGTTGAACAACAATTGCCCCCATATTCTCAGCAATTTCGCATGTTCTATCTTGAGAAAAACTGTCGACTACAATGATTTCATCGGCCAGTGATTTTACAGATTGTATACAATTTCCAATGTTGTTTTCTTCATTGAAAGTGATAATTACAACTGAAAGCCGACCTCGATTCATGCATTGCAAATTTAATGTTTAATGTTTAATGTTTAATGTTCAACGTAAATTGAATAATTAAACGCTAAACCCTAAACATTAAACGCTAAATTCTCAATGTCCCCCTTCGATTTTTTGATCGAATTCAATGCCTTGTTTTTGTAATGATTTCTTCACGAAATATGCGAAATAGGTGAGGTATAAAAATGCAATGGTTGCAATGAAGAACGATTCATGAATGCCAATGATATCAGCAAGTTTACCTTGAATAGGAGGTAAGATAGCACCACCTAAGATCATCATCACCAAAAATCCAGCACCTTGAGATTGATATTTGCCCAAACCAGCAACAGATAGCGAGAAAATACAAGGCCACATGATCGACAAGAACAATCCCGCAGATAAAAATGCGTAAATTCCAATGTTTCCAGTGTTCATCAATCCAACAATTGTAGCAAGTGTCCCTAAAATTCCAAATACCATTAGAGTAAATGCAGGCTTGTCATTTGAAAAGTAGAAGGCCAACATTTGAACCAATACGCATAAAAAGTACCATTTTAGAGGAACAATGTTATAACCAGCCATCCAAGTGAAAAACATCACGACACCAAATGCAATCAACGGCATGAAGGTTCTCAGCCATTTTTTTGCCATTTCGGATAAGTTTAAGGCGCTCACAGCACCTGTCCAACGTCCAATCATTAAACTGCCCCAATACATCGCAATGAATGGTGCAATTTCGCTTGAGGTAAATCCGCCAAACGATTCTTTCTTTAACAATTCGCCTAAATTACTTCCTATTGCAACTTCAACACCAACGTATACAAAGATTGCCAACATACCCAAACTCAATTGAGGATATTGCATGGCGCCCCAACCTTGAGGTGATTTCTTACTTGAAACAAAAGCAAATAATAAACCTCCAACAACTACAACCAATCCTAACAATAACCAGTTTAAACGTGTTTTCTCAAGAGGTTGCTTTAATGCTTTGATCGATTGATTAAGCGTTGAGTATTCTGAGTTTTGACTCAATTTAGCATTGAGTTCTTTCTCTGTCAATGTTGGCTGTAAACCACTTATAGATTTTTTAATTTCACCTTGTTTTGATTCTAATTTTACAATTTCATAAGCTTCTTGACTTTTATAACTGCTGAAAACCGGAATAAAACACACAACCAAAAGTGCTGTCATGGCCAACAAAGAATTCATAGCCTTTTTTGCTTTTTCTGGCTTGTCTTCAAAAATTCCAGAAGGCACTTTTTTAGATACCCCAAACATTGCTGCAATCAAAATAAAAAGCAAACCAACCGCTGCATATAAAATGATTACTTTATTCAAGCTCAATGCTGCAATATCTTCATCTTTAATTGCCGATGCTTTTCCAAATAAGCTCAACGCAACAATTAATGGCCCAATTGATGTGCCCAAACTATTGATACCACCACCTAAACTAATTCTGTTGCTTCCTGTTGACTCATCTCCGAGGGAAATCATAAACGGATTGGCAGATGTTTGTTGTAAGGAAAAACCAAGTGCAACCACAAAAAGTCCCATCAACATCCCTCCAAAAACATTCATATAAACCGAAATAATCATGATGGCAGCACCTAACGCAGAAAATCCTAGGCCGTAAACAATACTTTTCTTATACCCCCAAGTGCCAACCAAATCTTGATTTTTGATGGAACCAGCAACGAATAAAAACAAAGCCCCAACGAAATATGCCAAGTAGAAGGCAAAATCTATCAACTGACTTTGAAATTGGTCTAAGTGAAAATAATTCTTGCAGAATGGTATGAATACACTATTTCCTGCAGCAATAAATCCCCAAAAAAAGAATACAGTGGTTAGCGTTGATAAAGCTCCATAGTTTGTTGGTTTTAATTGTTGGCTCATTTGTTTATTGATTATATTTCAACAAATAAAACCAAATTTGTTTGAAGTTCAAAAAAATCAACTGAAATTAAATTCCGTTGGCGTGTAACTCATTGATTTACAATTTTTATTCTTATTGTAGCATTTACAATATTTAGTGAATTTTTTTGGTTCGTGAATCCCGATGCTTTAAATTTTCTAAATTCCACATAACTTCGCAACAATGTCGTTGATTATAGATTCTAAATTACCAAATGTAGGACAATCCATTTTTTCAGTGATGTCGCAACTTGCAACACAGCAACAAGCACTGAATTTGGCACAGGGATTTCCGGAATTCAATCCTCCCTCAGAATTGATTCAATTTGTTACAGATGCAATGAATTCAGGCAAAAACCAATATGCTCCAATGCCCGGTTATTTGTCGTTTCGTGAAGAAATTGCAAAAAAAGAATCTGAAATTCATGGCAATAGATTAAATCCAGAGTCAGAAATTACGGTTGTTCCTGGCGCTACGGTTGGATTATTTGTGGCCATTCAAACACTTGTAAAACCAGGTGACGAGGTATTGATTTTGGAGCCTGCGTACGATAGCTATGAACCAGCAATTGCATTGGCGGGAGGCAAAACAGTGAGAGTCACTATAAACCTTCACGATTTTTCAATTCCATGGGACGTGGTGAAGTCGAAAGTGAATGCTAAAACCAAACTTATCATTGTAAACACACCTCACAATCCGCTCGGTACCGTCTTTTCACAAGAAGATTGGAATGCGTTGTCGGATATCGTTCAGCAGTCAAACGCTTATGTATTGTCAGATGAAGTCTATGAGCACATGGTTTTTGATGGTGGTAAACATATTTCAGTTTTAAATATTGAGGGACTTAAAAACCGCTGCATAAAAGTTTCATCATTTGGAAAAACATACCATTGCACAGGGTGGAAGCTAGGCTATTTGTCGGCCTGTGAATCCATGACCGCAGAACTTCGAAAAGTATACCAGTTTTTAGCATTTGCATGCAATAGCACAGCCCAATTTGGCATTGAAAATTTCATGAAAATTCCAAATCAATGGGAAAAGAACTTGTCTGTGTTTTATGAGCAAAAGCGTAATTTGTTCCGAGAACATTTGCAAAACTCACAATGGAAATTATTGCCTTGCCAAGGATCCTATTTCCAAATTCTGAAATATGAAGGAACCCAGGAAATGTCCCTCATGAATGACTATGAATTTTCAGTAGAACTCACAAAAGTTGCGAAAATTGCAAGTATTCCTGTGAGTGCTTTTTGCGAAAATCGCGAAAAAACCAACCTTTTGAGATTTTGTTTTGCAAAAAACGATGAAACGATCATTCAAGCAGCCAATATTTTATGCAGTCTTTAGACATTTATTTAGTTCAAACAAATTTGGTTTGGGAGAACGCCATAGCAAACCTCACCCGATTGAATTGGCATATTCAACAAGCCCATGAAGGCAGTTTGGTTGTTTTACCAGAAATGTTTGCAACAGGATTTACAATGAATCAAAAAGAGTTTGCCCAAAAAATGGATGGGGAAGCGGTTGATTGGATGAAAATTGCCAGCTCAAACAAATTGATTTGTGGCAGTTTGGCAATTGAAGAAAACGGACAATTTTACAATCGCTTTTTGGCGGTTTATCAAGGCGAAATTATCCATCAATACGATAAAAATCACTTGTTTAGTTTTGGTCAGGAAAACGAACATTATCAGTGTGGAACTGAATCGGATACATTTAATTTTCAAGGTTGGACAATTGCTCCATTTATCTGTTACGATTTAAGATTTCCAGAGCAAATGCGAAAATTGGCTGGCGCCGATTTAATGTTGTTTGTTGCCAATTGGCCTGCGGCCAGAATGAAAGCTTGGAATACCTTACTCACAGCGAGAGCCATTGAAAATCAATGCTATGTTGTGGGTGTAAATCGCGTTGGCGACGATGGAAATGGGATTAAGCACAGCGGTCATTCTCAGCTCATTGATTTTTCAGGTGAATATAGGGTTGCCCCAATCGAAAATAGAGAGCAAATTGTTCATGTGCTCATTGAAAAAGCACCAATGGAGCAGTTTAGAGAAAGGTTTCCGTTTCTGAAAGATAGAAAAGGTTTATAAGGGTTTATAAAGGTTTATAAGGGTTTATCAAACCCTAAACGCTAAACCCTAAACCCTAAACGCTAAACCCTAAACCCTAATTCTACTTCTTCCTTTGCATCGGATTTTTACTTTCCGGTTGATCTTTCATTTTGAAAAGTTCAACACGACTTGGTTTGGTTTCGCCTTTAGGCCAGAAATTGTCGTTTTCGTTGATATCGGCAGTCTCTTTGAATGGGTCAATTAAAATACTTGCAACTTCTTTGGTTTTCATGAAGTTCTTCGTGAATTTGAATTCATTCTTTCTCCAAATATAGGCGTTGATATAATCTACCTCGCTGCTGCCATCGGTGAAATTCCATTGAATAATCACTGGGGTTACCGCTCCGCCAACATTCGATAATTGCAATTCGTAGTAATATTGATTTTCGAATTTTGATGCAACCTCAGGACTTACAGATTCGTAGTTTCGGTATTTATTGACAACCATTGGAATACTTGGGTCAACACTGTTTTTCGACTTCGATTTCCAAGTATTAAACGTGTCTTTTTCTTCGTCATAGTAAAAGTAAAAGTCCCTCAAAGTCGTATCTGTATCAACCGCAAATTTCATTCCTGATGCTTTATTTCTAAGTCTTGACACATGAATGTATTCTCCACTTGTGTTGATTGAAGGAGCACTTTTGTTTGACTTTAGAGAGGTTGGAATTGTAACAGTGTTGCTGTTCATTTTGCCTTTTCTCAAAGTATCCATCACAACAGGAACTGTTTGTGGCGCTACAACTTTATACGCAATTACAGTATCTAAACGAACGTCAACTGGTTCAATATCATAAAACCAAGCTCTCCAGTACCAATCTAAATCGACACCAGAAGCGTCTTCCATTGTTCTGAAAAAGTCTGTAGGAGATGGGTGTTTGTATGCCCAACGTTTGCAATATTCTTTGAAGGCGTAATCAAAAAGTTCTCTGCCTATAACCGTTTCCCTCAAAATATTCAATGCCGTTGCTGGTTTTGCATAAGCATTCGGACCAAATTCGATGATGTTTTCAGAGTTTGTCATGATTGGTTCCAATCTTTCTTTAGGTAACTTCATGTAATCCACAATTTTGTGTGCAGGACCTCTTCTTGATGGATAATTATTGTCGAACTCTTGTTCCGCTAAAAATTGCACAAATGTATTCAAACCTTCATCCATCCAACTCCAGTTTCTTTCGTCGCTGTTGATGATCATCGGGAAGAAATTATGTCCAACCTCGTGAATAATCACACCAATCATACCATATTTTGTTCCAGCAGTATAAGTGCCATCATCTTCAGTTCTTCCGTAGTTGAAACAAATCATAGGGTATTCCATTCCACTTGATGCTTCAACGCTAATTGCAACAGGATAGGCATAAGGAATTGTATGTTTTGAATAGGTTTTAATGGTGTGTGCAACCACTTTGGTGGAATACTTCTTATACAAATGATAAGATTCTTTAGGGTAGTAGCTCATACACATGATTTTTTTACCGTCTACCGTGATTGGCATTGCGTCCCACGTGAATTTTCTTGAACTTCCCCAGGCAAAGTCCCTCACATTTGAAGCTTTATACTTCCAAATTTTGTATGGTTTTTCTCTTGAGGGATATTTTTCTTTGTTTTTTGCTTCGTCTAAAGTTACAATTTCTAAAGGTTCAGTAGCAGTTTGAGCAAGTTTCCAACGATTTAATTGTGCAGGAGTGAGGACTTCTTGATAATTCTGACATTCACCCGTTGCTGCAATAATATGATCTGCAGGAACTTTCATGTTCACTTCGAAGTTTCCAAAAACCAATGAGAATTCACCTCTGCCTGTAAATTGTTTGTGATTCCAACCTTGATAATCGCTGTAAACGCACATTCTTGGATACCATTGCGAAATTGTAAACAAATCGTTGCCATCTTTTTCGAAATATTCGTATCCACCACGGCCGCCAATTTTCTTTCTTTCAGGAATTTTATACGTCCATTTTACTTTGAAACTCACATTCGATTTAGCCATTAAGGTTTGTTTTAAATCAATGCGCATCATGGTGTTGTTGATGGTGAAAGGAATTGGGTTACCCAACAAGTCTGTCACAGATAAAATTTGCATTCCATAACCATCGAGTTTGGTTTTTACATCCAAATTTTCTAATTCACCAACACTTGTGATTTTAGAATGTCCACTTTCGTTAAAGTAGTTGTTTTCTCCTTTAGGATTGTGCTCATTTTCATCTAGTTGCAACCATAAATAGGTTAAATTATCAGGTGAATTATTGAAATATGTGATGGTTTCATCACCGTTCAAATAGCGAGAATTTTCATCTAAATGAGCGTCAATTTTATAGTCTGCCTTTTGCTGCCAATATGCATGTCCCGGTGCACCAGAAGCAGTACGATAATTGTTTGCATCTGTTAAAATTTTACCCAATTGTTCAAATTTGTTACCATGATTTGAAGTTGGGTTATTTTTTAAATTTTGTGCATTTAACGAAATGCTTAAAGTTGCAGAAATTGCAGAAAATAATATTAAAAATTTACGCATGTAAAGAGAATT
>CAIRMY010000144.1 GCA_903879775.1 uncultured Bacteroidota bacterium | reverse complement strand
TCATCAACCATTCTGCGAATTGCGTATTGTTGTCCGAAAGTAATCATGTTACTCACGAAATAATACCAAGTTAATCCTGAAGCATAATCGTTCAAAACACCTAAGAAAATCACCGGCATAAAGTATCCAATCCATTTCATTTGACCTGTAACACCTGAAATTTGATTGTTCAAATGCGTGTAAATCAGTGTAGACAATGTCATTAACAACGTAAATAAAGATACGTGATCACCATAGAATGGAATGTTGAAACCAAAATCTAAAATGCTATCATAGGTACTTAAGTCATCCGACCATAGGAATGTTTTTTGACGAAGTTCGAATGCGTTCGGGAAGAACTGGAACATTGCAAACAAAATAGGCATTTGAAGCAACATTGGCACACAACCGCTCATCGGACTCACACCAGCTTTTTTGTAAAGACTCATGTTTTCAGATTGTACTTTCTGCAAATCGCTGCCATGTTTCTCTTTAATTTCGTCGATTTCTGGCTTTAAAATTCGCATTTTTGCGGTCGATATATACGATTTGTAAACCAGAGGTAACAATAGCGTTTTGATAATGATAGTGAGTAAAAGAATGATGATACCCATGCTGCCAATTACGCCGTCTAATGCTGAAAATACTGGAACAACAATGTATCGATTGACCCAACCAAAGATCCCCCAACCCATTGGAATGATTCGCTCAATTCCGTGATTTGCAACGCCAATATCACAACTTTGCATTGATTTATAATGATTTGGTCCAAAATAGTACGACATTGCATACACTTTATTTGGTTCACCGCTGTAATCTAGGAAAAGTTCAGCGTTCATTTTTTTCACTTTGTCTTCAGCCTTTAATTGGTCCCATGAAAGTTTTGCATCGGTGGCAAATTCATTTTTATTGGCAATTAATGCTGTAAAATATTGTTGTTTAAAACCAACCCATTGTAGTTTATTTTTCAAAACTTCGGTACCCGGTTCAGTTGCAGATAAGGTCTGAGGATCTTCTTTCGGAAATTTGTAAACCACATTAGAGTTTTGCAATTCCCATTTTTTGCCTCTTTCTTGTTTGTTTAATTCGGCAGACCAATTGAATTTAAAATCGGAATTGCCTCTGCGTAAAAATCCATCCATTCCGCGAACAGTAAATTTATAATCAACCACATACACATTGCTTTGATCGTGAAGTGTGTATTCTTGACGAATAAATGCAGTGTCATTAATTTTGATTATGAGGGATACAGAATTGGGTGTTTGCTTTTCAATTTGCCATATGTAATTAGCGCTATTTAGCTGAACTCCATTTTGGTCGTTCCAAGACCAATTTTGCAAATTACTTTGAGGGTCTAAAAGGACCAATTGTGAAGAATCGGCTCTTTTAAATTGCGAAAGAACAACTTTTGAAACTGAAGCACCTTTGGTGTTAATAGAAACTTCTAAATGTTTGTTTGAAATTGTAATTTGTTTTGATTCGCCCTTTACAAAAGATTTGAAATCTGATTTGTCTGAAACAACAGAATCTACCTTAGCGGAATCAGTCTTTGCTGTGCTTTGAATTTTGGCAATAGCAGTTTTTTGTTTGAGCGCATCAACCTTAGCCAAACTGTCTTGGGTTTTGGCAATTTGAGCTTGTTGTTCGGGCGATGGTGCAGTGTACCAATAGTAGCCCATGAGAATGAGGAAAATCAGCGAAAATCCTATAACCGTATTGCGATCCATAAATTTGAGTACGCGAAGGTACGACAAGGGAATAAAGTAAAAAAGGAGTTTTTTCAAGATAAATTAAAAAAGGTTTGGGAGGCTAATGAAAATGACTATATTTGCACCCTGAAATAATACACGATGGCCAACATAGGTAAAATATCACAAATCATTGGTCCAGTTGTCGATGTAAGCTTTAACGAATCTGGATCTACATTACCAAAAATTTACAATTCTTTGAACGTTACAAAAGAAAACGGACAGAAATTAGTTTTAGAGGTTCAGCAACATTTAGGGGAAAACATGGTAAGAACAATTGCCATGGATGGAACTGACGGTTTACGTAGAGGCATGGACGCTGTAGACACAGGCTCTGCAATTTTGATGCCAACAGGCGAAGGAATCCGCGGAAGATTGTTAAACGTAATTGGAGAAGCAATCGACGGTATGGAAGCATTGGATAACAGCAATGGACGTCCAATTCACGCTGCCGCTCCAACTTTCGAAAACTTAAGCACTAGCTCTGAGCCATTATACACTGGAATAAAAGTCATTGACTTACTTGAGCCATATGCTAAAGGAGGTAAAATTGGTTTGTTCGGTGGAGCAGGTGTAGGTAAAACCGTTTTAATCATGGAATTGATCAACAACATCGCAAAAGCATACAGCGGTATGTCTGTATTTGCTGGTGTGGGTGAAAGAAGTCGTGAAGGTAACGATTTGTTGCGCGAGATGATTTAATCTGGCGTAATTCGCTACGGTAAAGAATTCGTAGAAAGCATGGAACAAGGTGGATGGGATCTATCTAAAGTAAATATGAGTGAATTGGTTGAAAGTCAAGCTACTTTGGTATTCGGTCAAATGAATGAGCCTCCAGGGGCGCGTGCTCGTGTTGCTTTGAGTGGATTAACAGTTGCTGAATATTTCCGTGATGGAGATGGAACAGGCGCTGGTAAAGATATCCTTTTCTTCATTGACAATATCTTCCGTTTCACACAAGCTGGTTCAGAAGTATCTGCGTTATTGGGTCGTATGCCTTCTGCCGTAGGTTACCAACCAACCTTAGCAACAGAAATGGGTGCAATGCAAGAGCGTATTACTTCAACAACTCGTGGTTCAATTACTTCAGTTCAAGCAGTATATGTACCTGCCGATGACTTAACTGACCCAGCTCCAGCTACAACATTTGCCCATTTGGACGCAACAACTGTATTGAGTCGTAAAATTGCAGAGTTAGGAATTTATCCAGCTGTAGATCCATTGGATTCTACAAGCCGTATCCTTTCTCCTGAAGTTTTAGGCAAAGAACATTATGGATGTGCACAAAGAGTAAAAGAGTTGTTACAACGTTATAAAGAATTACAAGATATCATTGCCATCTTAGGTATGGATGAGTTGAGTGAAGAAGATAAATTGGTTGTACAAAGAGCTCGTCGTGTTCAACGTTTCTTATCACAGCCTTTCCACGTTGCTGAACAATTCACTGGTATCCCAGGCGTTTTGGTAGACATTAAAGAAACCATCAAAGGATTTAATATGATCATGGATGGTGAAGTAGATGAATATCCAGAGGCAGCCTTCAACTTAGTAGGAACTATTGAAGATGCAATTGAAAAAGGTAAAAAAATATTAGAAGAATCTGCAGCTTAATTTTATGCAAGTAGAAGTTTTAACCCCAGACAAAACCTTATACACTGGCGAAGCCGAGGTAATTACCTTACCCGGTGTTAGTGGAAGTTTCCAAATAATGACCAATCACGCAGCCATGATTGCTAACTTAAAAGCTGGCCAAATGGAAGTGAAAAATGGTAGCAATGTTGAAACATTTGATGTTGCCGGAGGTTTGGTTGAGGTGATTCATAATAAAGTCGTAGTTTTGGTGTAATTAAATCATCAACTCACTATATTAAAAACCCTTGGAGTCTACTCCAAGGGTTTTTTGTTTTCTAGGAACCTTGAACTCAATAAAGAAAAAAAACGTTTAATATGACCATATTCATTATATCTCTCAAATTTGTTAACCATATTTCTTCAATCGTTCATTTATTTTCAATATTTCGACAAAGAACTTTGTATAGTTATTACTAAAATACATTAAACAAAAAAATAATTTCGCAATCTATGCTAATCGTCAAATATTCAATGTTTTAGCCATATTTGCGTCTACAGTACGATTTTTTTGTATAACTAATATACTTAATTATATAAACAAAATATTTGCAATCATCCGAATATTATCTCAATTTTGTTTAACGATTAGATATGAACATTACACAAATAAACTTCGACAAAATGATGGAAAAGGAACTCACCCCTTTGAGAAACTATGCCCTATCGTTAACGCATAATCTTGATGAAACAAAAGATCTAGTTCAGGAAACCATTTTGAAGGCTTATCGTTACAAAGAAAAATTTGAAGCTGGAACCAACTTGAGAGGTTGGTTATATACCATTCTAAAGAATTCATTCATCAACAATTATCGTAGAGATCAAAAAAGAAACACATTTCTTGATTCTACAGATAATACATATTTCATAGATTTACCGTCGCAGCGCGTTGAAAACGACGCTGAGCTAAGATTCATACGCAAAGACTTAGATAACGCTGTTGATAGTTTACCAATTGATTTAAAAACAACATTTAAATTAAATGCTGAAGGATTTAAATACCATGAAATTTCAGATGAATTGAACATACCTATCGGAACAGTTAAAACAAGAATTTTCATCGCAAGAAGAATATTAAGAGAAAAACTCAAAGATTACGGAAGAGAATTTGGCTTCCCAATGCAATTTGCCTAAATTGGCAATATGGAAAATAGATATACTTATCTCTTTCTCAATGCAGCTACAATTGTAGGACCACTCTTTTTATCCTTCGACAAAAAGGTTGCATTCTACAAAAATATACCCCATTTCATCAAGAGTATGATGATTTCAAGTGGTATCTACCTAATTTGGGATATTCTTTTTACGAAATACCAGGTTTGGCAATTCAACACAGAATTTCTCATCGATAAATTCATATACAACTTACCAATTGAAGAATATATATTTTTTCTAGTTGTTCCCTATGCTTGTTTATTCATTTACGAATGTCTTAAAGTCTATTTTCCCAAAATCGATGTAAGGTCAGATTACATTTGGATTGGTATCACAATTTTGTCGATCTTAATGAGTATTTTCTTCTATCAAAGAATTTATACGCTGATAACTTTCGGATTAACAGCTCTAACCATTCTTGCTCTCTATAAATATGAAAGCGTACTATTCACGCGAATTAAAACCCATTTAATCCTTGCATGGATCATCGCTCTGATACCAATGGCCTATGTAAATGGTGTACTCACATCAAAGCCAGTGCTCATTTACAACAATTTGAATAACTGCAATTTTAGAATCGGAACAATTCCTTTTGAAGATTTTTTCTACAATTTGCTTCTCATGATTTGGATGATTTATCTATACGAAAAATTCAAAACCAAAGCCAATATCAAAACAATTATTTAAGAGAATCTGGCCAAACTGCCTTGTCTTTTTTAGACTCTGTCTTTGCCTTTTCACGCTGAGATTTTGTGAATGGAACAGGCACATACTTTTCAGGATATTTCTTCAAATCCAACAACACACGATTTAACTCAGCTGTACCTTTTTGTAAGTCGTTATACAATTTCGGATCCGTAGCCAATTTCCCCAAGGTACCTTCACCAGCAGAAATAGATTTTAAAAGCTTAGATAAATCCGCAGTGGTTTGCGACAAATCATTAATTGTACGTCCTAAATCAACAGTATCCATTTGTTTCCCGACTCTCTCAAGGCTTTTAAGCGTGCTAGCAATTTGCTTATCGTATTTAACCAATTGATTCGAAAAGGAAGAAAGGTTTGAAACCGTTCCTTTAACATCGGGAGCTATTTGACTCATCAAGTCATCCATTTGTTGAAGTGCTGATTTAAAAGCAATGATTGCCTTTGGCAATTCATCCATGGCCTTACCCAATGCAGCACTTTTAAAGAACATATTCATAGACCCTAACAAAGAATCAGCTTTCGATACAAGTGGTACTATTTGATCATTCATAGCAGAAAATTGATCTCTAGTGTACATTGATATTAACGTATCACCATCTTCGGCAAAAACAGTTGAAACACCTCTCACAAGCTTCATTTTTTGACCACCCAATATTTCCGATTCAATTTTAAATTTAGAATCTTTAGGGATATTCATGTCAGAAGAAATTTCAACTACCGCTTGAATTTTACGACCATCATTTACCATTGTTAGAGATTTTAACTGCCCAATTCTAAACCCATTGTAAATAACAGATGTACCTGGGGTTAAACCTTGAGTACTATCATAGAAAACATAAAACTCACGACCTCTTTGGAGAGGATTATCTTTTCCAAGCATAAAATTATAACCAAGAATTAAAATTGTTAATGATACGACGGCAAGCATGCCGACTTTAAATTCTTTGGTAAGACCTGTAAATAAAGACATGACTTCAAATTTATATATTTTTTAT
>CAIRMY010000143.1 GCA_903879775.1 uncultured Bacteroidota bacterium | reverse complement strand
ATAGCCCCAATCAAGCCTGCAAAATTGCCGTGGAACGTTTGCTCGAAATGACACCTCGCAACCCTAAAGACATTCAAATTGGCTTTATTGCAATTAACAAACAAGGGGAATACGGTAGTTATTCGCTGCAACAAGGTTTCGACTTTGGCATCACCACCTCCGAGGGAACCAAACAAATTCAAGCAAAATTTGCCGTAAAAGAATGATTGACATAGAAATAGCATGCAATAGTTTAACTTCTTGCATCAACGCATTTGAAGCCGGTGCAACCAGGGTTGAACTCTTTGAAAATCTTGCAGATGGTGGATGTACGCCGTCGGCGGGCCTCATTATGGCGAGTCAGAAATTGAATATCCCAAAGTATGTCATGATTCGACCTAGGGGCGGTCATTTTTGTTACAATTCAATGGAAATTGACATGATGCTACACGACATTGAAATTTGCAAACAGGCAAACATTCAAGGCATTGTTTTCGGGTGTTTAACGGCATCTGGGAACATTGATTTATCAACCAACAAAATGCTCTTAGAGGCTTGGGGCGGACCTGCCACGTTTCACAGGGCGATTGACAGAACCCTAGATTTATTTGAATCGGCGAAAGCCATTACAGACCTTGGATTTGAGAGAATTTTAAGCAGCGGAGGCAAATTGGTTGCCGAGGATGGGCTCGAAAATTTGCGAAAACTGCAAAAAGAATTCGGGAAACATATTCACATTATGCCGGGTTCAGGCATCACATCAAAAAATGCCGTTTCCATTTTGAGGGACACTGGATGTAGCAGCATTCATGCCACTTGCAAAGTCACTGTCCCTTCGAAAAAAGGAACAACCAACCCAATTTTTGCAAATACAGATATTGAAACATTCAGTGAATTGACAGAAATTCGAAACCTTATAGAAGCCATTGAAAAATGGCATTCAACAAACTCATAAGCAACAAATTGCACGAGATAAAATATCTTTCAAATAACCATCTAAATATTCCTATGAACGCTAAAGTCGACACCTATTTCAGTCAATTAACAAAGTGGAAACCAGAACTTGAGGCCATGCGCCAAATTTTGCTCGACTGCGGATTGGTGGAAGAATTCAAGTGGAGAACACCATGCTATACCTATAATAATAACAACATGATTATCATTGGTGGATTCAAAGAAAGTTGTGTGATGAGTTTTTTAAAGGGTGTTTTCATGAGGGACGATCACAAACTGCTTGCATCTCCGGGAGAAAATTCTCAAACCGCTAGATTGGTGAGATTCACCAACGTTTCACAGGTGATTGAATTGGAACCTATCTTAAAAACATACATTTACGAGGCCATTGAAATTGAAAAGTCTGGCATTAAGTTGGATCCAGAAAAAAAGCCGGAATTGGTATTGGTAGACGAACTGTTAGCCATGATGTCCACCAATTCAGATTTCAAAATAGCGTTTGAAAACCTAACTCCTGGCCGTCAAAGGGCATACAACATGCATTTTGCATCTGCAAAACAGAGTGAAACACGTACATCGCGCATTCAAAGCTACATGCCTAGAATCATGAATGGAAAAGGCATGAACGATTGCATTTGTGGTTTATCGAAACGCATGCCCAATTGCGACGGTTCTCATAAGATGCTGAAGGAAGAGGTTTGAGTTAGGAACTCAACTACCGTTTCAAATACAAATTCCCTTGTTTTACAATGGCAGAATCATGATTTGAATTAATAAAATCGTACCTCACAAAGCAAGAATCGCTTTGTTTTGTGAAGAGAATTGTGAATCCAAAGGAGTGAAAAAGCCGTAAACGATTGATGTTAAATCTGACAATTCTATTGGTTATGAATTATATCCGCAAAGAAATTTTATGTTTAACAAATAAATTTCAAAAGTTAAACAAAAAAAATTGTTGAACAAATTACTTTCAAAAACGATATATAAACATTGTGTTTTTGAAATTTTGTTTAAGAAATTTTTTAAAACATTTTACAAAAAATCATCAAAAAACAACAATCATTCTGGATTTTCTAGTTTTAAAAGTTTTGTTTCAAAACATTTTTTATTTTCTTTTGTTCCTACAATACTATATAAACTAAATTAAATTTTATGGAACATTTAAAAATTGCAAGCGATAATTACGTGGCGTTCACGTTCTTTATCGGCACCATGGCTATGATGGCCGCGTCAGTTTTCTTCTTCTTTGAGCTAAACAACACAACAGCTAAATGGAGAACTTCTGTATTGGTTTCAGGACTAATTACTTTCATTGCAGCTGTGCATTACTATTACATGCGCGGTTACAACTTGGCAACAGGTGAATCACCAACATTCTTTAGATATGTTGACTGGATTTTAACTGTGCCTTTGATGTGCGTAGAATTCTATTTGATCACCAAAAAAGCAGGTGCTAAAATTGGCCTACTTTGGAAATTGATCTTCGCATCAATCGTAATGTTGGTAACAGGTTACTTTGGTGAAACAATTGATAGAGACAGTAGCGTTCTTTGGGGAGTTATCTCTGGTGCTGCTTATTTCTACATTGCTTACCTTGTATGGTTTGGTGAAGTTGCACAATTGTCTCAAACTGCTGGTCCTCAAGTTGCAAAAGCAACTCGTATCTTGGGTTGGTTTGTATTGGTTGGTTGGGCTATCTATCCATTGGGTTACATCTTGGGAACTCCAGGTGGACTTTTCGGAATCAAATTAGTTGCTGATCCAGCTGTTGCTTCTCACTACATGGACATCGTTTATAACATTGCAGACGCAATCAACAAAATTGGTTTCGGTTTGGTAATCTATGCTTTAAGCAGAAACGAAGACTAAACTTTAATCACAAAATATTAAACTTTAACAAGGCGAATCTCTCAAAAAGTTATTTTTTTGAGGATTCGCCTTTTTTTATTCATATAAAACCTAGATTTAGATAAGTGCAAACCTCACAAGGAAATATTCAATACGATTATGCATTTATTGGAGCTGGCGCTTCAACAATCTTAACGCTTTTAAGCCTTGAACACCATCAATTATTACAAAATAAAAAAATTATAATCTTCGATCCAGAACAAAAAAACCGAAATGATCGGACATTTTGTTTTTGGGGGACACAAAACGAAATCAATTTACAACAAATCTTACCACTTGTTTCAAAAAAATGGAACAAGATTGCAGTCAATCAAATTGACACTCCGAATCCACAAGAAATTGAATATTACCACATACGTGGCATTGACATCTACAAACAACTCGATAGACTTATCGATTGCTTCCAAATAGAAAGAAGCTTTTCAAAAGTAAATTCAATCAAAGAAATCGAAGAACATGTTGCCCTCCAATGTGAAACCCAACAATGGTTGTCGAAAATTGCCTTTGATAGCCGACCACCAACTTTTGCAACTCCACAAAACAATGAATCGTTGTTGTATCAAACATTTTGGGGACTTAATGTCGTTTTAGAAAACCCACGATTTGATTCAAACACCATAGATTTAATGGACTTCAATGTCCCTCAAAACAATCAAACGCAATTCGTTTATGTCTTACCTTACAATCAAAGTTCTGCCTTAGTTGAACTCACGCGATTTGGAAAAGAAAAAATTGAAGCAGTAGAGGCGACAAATATTTTAAACCAATACATACAAGAAAGGTTTGGGAATTTCCAAATCATCGACACTGAAGAAGGATGTATTCCCATGTGTACATCTCCCATAAATGATGTTTCAGAATCGAAAAACATCATCAAAATTGGTGCAAACGCTGGTGCAATTAAGCCAAGCACAGGTTATGCTTTCAAAACAATGTTAAAACATGCGAATGAAATTGGAAAAAAATTAGCTTCCAAAGAACTTCCCCCTAAAATTGCGTCAAAAAACCGTTTTCAATTATACGATCGATTGTTGCTCAAAATTATTGAAGAAAACCCCCTTATTTCAAAATCCATTTTTGAAAAACTATTTCTCAAAAATAACACCTCTGTTATTCTCAATTTCTTAGAAGAAAAAACCACTCTAAAAGAAGATGTAAAAATATTTAGCACACTCCCATTTTTTACATTTTTCAAAGCACTCATTCACGACCTTACGAGTAACATTAAACATGAAATTGCAGTATTGTTTCTCACAATTCTCATTGTTGTTTTACAAGCACTAAATCCAACAATATCGAATACTTTTTCCATATTATTGGGGCTTTTGGCGTTATTTTTAAGAGGCATCCCACATGGTGCACTCGACCACCTTTTAGAAGCTAAACAAATAAATGGAACACCCAAGCTCTCATTTATTTTAAAGTACCTTTTGCTCGGTTTTCTATACCTACTGGCATGGTTTTTTATACCCAATGTATCATTTCTGTTTTTTATAGTGTTTTCAATTTGGCATTTTGGATCTACAGATATACACGAATGGAAAATCAGAGGTTTTGCAAATCTCAAGAGTTGGATATGGGGCACTTTAATTTTTACATTGATTTTATGCGGACATACGTTAGAAACAAATGAAATTATTCAAAAAATGAATGTAACAGTGCCAACAATAAGTTTAGAAAATGGACAATTTATATTGTTGATTGGAATCATAATTTCAATCATTTTTTCAATATACAATCGAAAAAAAGGACTTTCATTGATTGTCATTTCCCTCATATTATCTGCAAAACTACCCTTACTCACCTCGTTTGGAATATATTTCCTAGGACAACATAGTATCAATGGTTGGAGTCATCTTAGAAGTGGATTGAACACAAACAATGGCACCATGATGAAAAAATCATTGCCTTTTACATTGGGTGCATTTTTTCTTTTCATTGTGCTAGGCATTTCACAAAAATTCAATCTTTATCATTTCGATACAAAAAACATGGTGAGTTTGGCATTCATTTTCATTGCATGCATCAGTTTCCCTCACGTGGTGATGATGTCGAGGTTTTACAAAAAGCTTTAAGATCAATTGACTTTCATTTATTTCTTATAATTACTATTGTGTAAACAACACCAATGACTTAGATTTGTTTTAATCTATATCCAAAAGAATTAACCACAAAAACCATGATCAAAGCACCCGATTTAACCAGAACAGAAGTTATTAAATTAAATGCAGTTTGCGATGGAAAATTAAACCTCGCAGGGGTTAATTTACAGGGCATAGATTTAAGCGCATTGAATCTATCGGGGGCAAACTTAGAGGGGGCAAATCTGAGCAAGGCTTATTTGAGTGGCACAAATTTGAGTGGTGCAAACCTAAACGGCGCAATCCTAACGGGGGCCAATCTTTTCAATGCCAAACTTGAAGGGACCTTCTTAATGAAGGCAAACCTCATGTATACAAACTTGCAGAATGCGAACTGTGAATCCGCTCAATTGGAAGATGCAAACTTACAGAGTGCAAATCTCAGGGGAGCATATTTTGAGCTTGCCAACCTAAAAGGAGCCTACCTTTTCAACGCCAAACTTGAGGGCACCTACCTCATGAAAGCGAATTTAAATTATGCCAACCTCACGGGCGCCACGCATTCGGAAGCGAATCTTGAAGGCGCAAAAACTGAGGGCGTTACAGGCTACAACCAGTAGAAGTTTGAAATGGAGTAGCAGATTTGCAATTGATCCAAGTGAATAATCAATTCAATTTGAATCAAACTTATACATCGCATCGCTGGCGGTTTTGCCCAGTTTCTCGCTGATCGCCAAGGCCCATAGGACCAATTCCATGCAAAAGTCTTTGTCAGTATCGCTCAAATGTGAAGCGTGGTCTTGAATGAGTGCGTTTAACGGTTTGATGCTCTTGAGGCTTTTGAAAAAAACCTCATCTGTATCCGTGTAATTGAGTTCCACATAATTTTTCTCGAACCAGTGAACCAAATCGCTGTACGGCGTTTTCGTACCGGCCTTTTCCAACTTTGGAATACGCGGAAAAATTTGGTTGAATTGAGCCATAATCGCAGTATCAATCAAGATCCGAGCCACCTCGTCGGCCCCCTCCTGCTCTCCCTCGTACACCAGTTCGATTTTACCAGTGATAGAAGGGATAATCGACATAAAATCTACCAATCGGATGGTGGTTTTTTCGCTTTGGGTTTCGATCAAACGGAGTTTACCGGCAGCCACAAGATTCTCCATTGCACTGATAGACAAACGCGCGCTAACGCCACTTTTCGAATCAACATATTCACTATCTCTAGCCTGAAATGAAACCTCTTCCAACAAATTTTTTGCCAAATCAGGAACGGCAACCGCACCCAAATCATCAGCTGAAATCTTGGCCTCATGCTCCGTGATGGCACGTGCCAAAGCAATGTTTTTTGGGTAATGGGTAAAAATTTGCGAGCCGATGCGGTCCTTCAAGGGAGTTACGATGCTCCCTCTGTTGGTGTAATCTTCGGGATTTGCCGTAAATACAAATTGAATATCCAATGGCATCCGCAATTGAAATCCGCGAATCTGGATATCTCCCTCTTGCAAAATATTGAACAATGAAACCTGGATACGGGCTTGCAAATCGGGAAGTTCGTTTAATACAAAAATGCATCGATTGGCGCGGGGAATCATCCCATAATGAAGCACGCGTTCATCAGAGTAAGGCAGTTTCAATGTAGCCGCCTTAATGGGGTCGATATCTCCAATCAAATCGGAAATATTCACATCTGGCGTGGCGAGTTTTTCGAAGAATCGAGTGGAACGGTGCACCCACGCGATAGGGGTTTTATCGCCTAGTTCAGCCACCAAATCCACGGCAAATCTGGAAATCGGAGCAAAGGGACTGTCGTTGATTTCCGACCCCTTTACAATGGGCATATATTCATCCAGCAAGTCCACCATACTGCGAGCGATGCGGGTCTTTGCCTGTCCGCGCAATCCCAACAAATTAATGTGGTGACCAGCCAAAATCGCTTTTTTTAGCTGTGGTACAACAGTATCCTCATACCCAAAAAGTCCTTCAAAAACGGGCTGTTTCGCTCGGATCCGCGCAATGAGGTTGCCTTGGATTTCTTGGTTTATGGTTTTGTGGGCATAGCCCGATGCTTTCAATTCTTTGAATGTGGTTTCTTGTTTCATCTGTAATTAAATCCGTTTGATTCTATTTTTTTCGTAATCTTCAAATATCATTTGACCCAAATCTGAGAGTCCGGTAAGAAATGCTTTGCCTTGATTTTCGGCGGTGAAGCGCTCTACAAACTGCCTGAGATAGGGGTCTTGGGCAATCATAAATGTGGTAATCGAAATTTTCAATTTGCGCGCCTGGGCAGCCTTGTTTAGGCATTTGGAAACGATGTACTCATCCAATCCGTTGCTGTTTTTATATAGTTCGCCAGTGGACAGTTTTACGCAACTCGGCTTACCGTCCGTGATCATGAAAATTTGCTTGTTGGTATTGCGTTTCCGACGAAGAATGTCCATCGCCAACTCCAACCCTGCCACTGTATTTGTATGATAGGGTCCCACTTGTAAATAGGGCAAATCTTTCACCTTAATCGACCACGATTCATTGCCAAAAACGATAATATCGATGGCGTCTTTGGGGTATTTCCTGCGGATGAGTTCCACCAAGGCCATGGCTACTTTTTTGGCGGGGGTAATGCGGTCTTCGCCGTACAAAATCATAGAATGACTGATATCAATCATCAGCACGGTGCTCATTTGGGCTTTGTGCTTGGTCTCATCTACCACCAAATCGTCTTCCGTGAGTTTCATCTCAGAAATCCCATGGTTAATTTGGGCGTTTTTGAGGCTTTCCGACATATTGATTTGCGACATTTCGTCGCCAAAATGAAAATTGCGTATTTCACCATCGCGTTCGTCGCCCACACCAGATTTGTTGGTTAGATGGTTTCCCGCACCGCTTTTTTTGAGTTTGCCGAAAATTTGGTCGAGGGCGTGCTCTCTCAAAGCCGCTTCAAGCTTGGCCGTGAGCAGATTTTTTCCTTTCCCATTTTTATCCGAATCCTCTTCCCCATCTTGGTTTGGCAGAATTTCTTCTTTGATGTATCCCCGTTTTCTGAGATCTTCCTCAAAATCGTGAATCGTATACTCAGCGGTGAAAATGCTATATTCCTTATCGAGCGAATCAAGCCAATCAAAGGCCTCATCCAAATCACCCGAAGTATGGGTCAATATTTCT
>CAIRMY010000142.1 GCA_903879775.1 uncultured Bacteroidota bacterium | reverse complement strand
AGAATAGATGTTTCCTAAACATTTGATATGAGTTCGATTCTCGTCGGGACTACAAAAAACCACCTCGAGGTGGTTTTTTTTGTTTTACATCTTTTCAAAAACCTTATCCAATATCTCTGCCAAATCAAAATCTTTTTGAGTGACAGTATTGCTTGCATCGTGCGTGGTTAATTTAACCTCCACTTTGTTGTAAATATTGGTCCATTCTGGGTGATGGTTCAAAAGACTTATTTCAATTGATGCCTGTTGCATGAATTGTATCGCGGTTTCAAAATCTTTGAACTCGAATGTTTTTTGAAGTTGGTTTTCTTCTTTTTTCCAGTGTTTCGTAAATTGTTTTATTTCCAATTAAAGTATGCGCCTTTCAGTGCTTTGTGATCGAAATCAAAGAGACCCATATTTTCCCATGGACTTCCATTCGTATTGTTGCCATTTTTGTCTGTTACCCAAGCCGGTTCCCAATATCCCATCCCTCGAAAATTTGAGAATTTTGATCCTTCAAACCAAACATTTCGAAGCCAATTGTATTGACCATCTTCCGTTGCGGTATAATTTGAACATAATTGACTGGTTAAGCCAAATACATTGTTCATTTGATCTTGCCAATTCAACGTATGTGGGTATGCAGTTTCAGCGATTACAAATGGTTTTGAATTTCTACGGCTCAAATTGTCGCAAGTTTGCATAAATGCTTTTGTATCGCAACCATGCCAGTTGCCATAATATGAAAATCCCCAAAGATCAAATGTTATTCCTGCATTGAGAAATTCATTTCCAACCCACCAAATGGTATTTGAATTTCCTGCCAAATGAAGCATGATTTTACTTTCTTTCGAAGCCCGTTTCACCCCATTTGTTCCAGATAAAAACAAAGATGTTACATTTTTCGCTTCGGCAACCGCTCCATTGAATTTGCCTATTGGCCACATCATTCCTGGACTTATTTCATTGCCAATTTGCACGATTGCTGGCGGTGTGCCTTGTGCTACAAATAGGTTGGTGATTAGATAAGTGTATGACTCAACGCTGTCACACAGGTTTTTAAGCGTTAAACCTTCCCATTGTTTCGGTACGGTTTGATTTCCAGGATCAGCCCAAACATCGGAATAATGAAAATCTAGCCAGATAGCAATATTGTTTTGGTATGCCTGCTTTGAAAGTGTCAGCAACTGCGAAATTGTTGCGTGAGGAAACTGTTGTGTGCCATTTAGAATTCTCAAACGAATGGTATTAACACCAACTTTTTTTGCGAATTCTAAGATCTGAATTTGATTTCCAGAGCTATCGAACAAAGTAGGATTTGAATTTTGCCAAGCTGCAAATGTTGTTATATCCCAAGCTTTTACAGTGTCGAAACTCAAAATATTTTGAATAGCTTGTTGGTTGGTGGTGTTGGTTTTTTCGCAAGATTCAATCGTTAAAAAGATGATTGAAAAAGACAGAAAAGTGATCCAACGCTTAAACCTATGCATCCTCCAAAGTTATTGATAAATTCTGAATTTTATTGATTTGGTGAATTTCTATTTTATCCCGCTCGCTCTTCAATTTTGCCGTTTGCGTATTTTGCAAAACGACCTTTACTTCGGTCGTGAACTTGGTCGTAGCGTGGCCAAGGCCAACCTCCGTATTGGGTTTCGTGGTAATCATTGAAAGCCTGCTGAATCTCTTCTTTTGTGTTCATTACAAATGGCCCATAAGACATGACAGGTTCTCCAATTGGTTTTCCCTGCAAGACTAAAAATTTACAGTTTTCAGAGGTTGCAATGATTTCAACTTCTTGGGTAGTGCGTAATTTAACCAATTTGTAATTGGATACAGCTTTTCCAGCAATGACAAGTTCTTGTCCCTCATAAAAATATAAAGTTCTATTCACACCTTCGCTTGCTTTTGGAAGTGTAATTTTGGCATCTTTTTCCATAATGACATTCCAAATTGCAACCTCATTGGCATTGTTTGATGCCCATGAATTGGGAGGTGGATTTAAACTTTTAGTTGTTCCAAAATTACCCGCCATGATTTCCACCAAACTTACTTTATTGTTCGCGCTTTCTATGTTGAGCTTCGGAATGTTTTCAGACCAAAACATTGAAAAATGTGGATCTGACATTTTTTTAGCACCCGGTAAATTTAACCAGATTTGAAATAATTCTAAAGGATTGTCTTTGTCTTGACTCAATAAAGGAAACATTTCTGAATGTTGAACTCCTTTTCCGGCTGTCATCCATTGTACATCACCGTTTCCATATCTACCAGAAGCGCCCATAGAATCAGCATGATCTACCAATCCCTTTCTAACCACGGTTATCGTTTCAAATCCTCTGTGCGGATGTCCTGGAAATCCAGGTACTTTCTTTCCATGATACATCCGATAACCATTTTTAATGATAAAATCATCACCTAGAGATCTGCCAGCCAAAGATTCAGCAGGTCCCATTTGTTCATTTCCCTTTGGGAAATAATCTTCGTGATGTACGCAAAACAAAAAAGGGTCCATGGTTTCCCATTGAAATCCCATAGGTTGAATGTCTATAATTGGGTCAAAATCTTCCATTTTTTTACGGATTGTATTTCCAGCACTTTCAAAAGATGAGGTTACAATTGCACCCAATCCCAATCCTAATCGAGTCAAAAAACTTCTTCGTTGAATTGCCATATTCAAATATAATTATTTATTTGTTTAAACAAGTAAAAGAAAAAAATTATATAAAATTAGAGAAGGCAAATAATTTTCTTAATATAAATCTGCTCCGCCTTTTTGATTTGCACCTTATTTCAAATATCCGGCAGCAGTTTCTAAATGCGGACTTAACTTTTTGTAGGTTTCCATGTGTTTATCTCTATCGGCAAATGCTTTCATGGCATGACTTACCACTGAAAGTTTACCTGTAGCAGATGGTGAAACACTGCCTTTGGTAGAATCTTTTACTGTATCCATGATTCCTGCGCCGGCTTGAGCTGAGTATTTATCCAACCCTTTACCTTTCGTAAGTATGCTGTCGCCCATAAAATTAAACATTCCCGCGGAAGCTTGAGCAGCAGGGTGACTCATTAATTCTAAACCACTTCCAACAAATTTCGAACCATGACCAATGCCATCTCCAACATTTCCTTTTGAAAATGAATCATAAGCGCCCATTCCATGTTCATGTAAACCGGCTACGCTTGTCATTCCATTGTTAACTTTAGAATAAGCTCCATAGGCCGCCATACCGGTTCCTGCGGCAGCTGAAGCCAATCTTCTAACCCCACCAGCTGTGGCTACTTTTCTCGCCGCATTTGCAAACATGTATCAAATATAAAGAAATTTCGGAATATCTTCTAGCGGAAATAATTCGCTGTCATTTGTTTGAATATCATTCATTCTTTTTCTGATTGCGTTGAAGCAAAATAAATGTAACAATTAGCCCCAGATTTGCCATTCCTAAAATTCCTAAATCTTCGAATTTTGCTGATAAAAATTTTCCTAAAATATCTGGTGAATTAATGGCGTAAAGTATTGAAAATATAACAAATGCAATTATGTATTTTGTGTTGAGGTTTGAATAAAGTGAATAAATTGAAAATAGAATGATTGGTGTTGAATACAAGAAGTGTTCTGTATCTGTTATCAATATATTTGGTATAAGAGATAATAGAATAAAGTATGAAAATACAAGTGACTTGCTATTGTTTTTTTCAGATATAGCTGAATATTTTTTGAGTAAAGCAAAATAAATTAGAACATAGGCCAGCGTAAATGCAATTAGAAAATACAAATGTGAATGATCATTTAAAGCTTCAGTTACATACTGTCTAATGAGTGAAGTAAATGTGTGATTGCTATATAAATAGGCGCCGTGTTGAAAGATTTCATGAATCCAATGTTTGTTCATTAGAATGAATTTATTGAATCCTAAATATGTGATTGGAGAAATCAATAATATCCCAAGCCATGCTCCGAGACTCATTAAGAAACCGAATTTTTTATGAAAAAATAATGGAATTGCGAGAATGATTAAATAGGGTTTGATTAATATGGCTAATGCAATGAAAAACCCAGGCACTATTTGTTTTTCGTTTAATATTTGTTGGATTCCCAAACAAAGTAACATCACAATAATCATATTTAAGTTTCCCAAATGGATTTCTCTAAATAAATGATTTACAATGATGAATATCGCAAATATGAATAAATAACGATTTTGCAATTCGCGTTGATTGATTATTTTTTGGTAGATTTCTTTTGCAGAAATCAAGGTTAGTATTGTTGCAATAGCAAGAATAAATGCATGTATGATACATGCAGTTTTATAGCCAAATATCAAATAAGGACTAAAAATCAATAAAAAAACCGGTGAATATTTATAATAACCTGAAGCAAGTCCAAATTGAACCCCATAAATTTCTTGATTGTTAAAGAATGCTTTTCCGGCCAAATAATACACTTTGAAATCATTCATTTCAAATCGATGATTAATGGTCTCTAAGAATACAATGAGGGCAAAAAGACTGAGGGTAAACGAATAGAGTATTTTGTTCTTTTGGTAATTTTGAAGAATGGATTTCATATCAATAATTCAGCTGATTGCAAATATATTTTAGATTCAAACTATATTTGTTCGTAGTATGGCAAAGATATTTAAAGGTTTCGTTCTCGCATTCATTTGGAGTGTTTTATTTTCAAACGAAGTTGGAGCACAAAATCATTCCGATCAAACTGAAGTTGCAATCAAAAAAGTATCTATTGATGAAATTGCAGCATTCCAAATATATGATTCAAAAGGAAAAAAAGTTTCTTATGCAAAATTTATTAAAGCGGTTCGAAAATCTTTCCGAACAAAACCTGATTCCAGAGATGTTTTGCTTTTTGGAGAATTACATGACAACCCAATTTCACATTGGTTGGAACTTCAAGTAACTCAAGATTTATTTGATGTTCATTCGAATATTGTATTGGGTGCTGAAATGTTTGAGACTGATCAACAAACTGCTTTAAATGAGTATTTAAATCCGAAAAAAGATACTGCAAAGCAGAATACAAACAATCCAATGGGAATGGGTTTTGGAGCAGATCCAAGAGTTGCAAAGCTTAAGAAATCAATCAAACTATGGAATAATTTTGTAACAGATTACCAACCTTTGGTTGATTTTGCACGCGATCATAAATTGCAATTTGTTGCCACCAATGTTCCACGTAGGTATGCATCATTGGTATATAAAAAGGGAATTAAATATTTATATTCCAATGAAGGCCAAGTGAGTGGTTCTTTAAGAACCTTCAGTATTGGAACCAATTTGCCAGTTTGCGACACCGGAATTTATAAGAAAGATTCAATTTTATATT
>CAIRMY010000141.1 GCA_903879775.1 uncultured Bacteroidota bacterium | reverse complement strand
TCTTCCAGATCAGAAACTTCCATAGGAAGTTCACCCATCAATGCACGTACATTGTCAAGTTTGGAGTCAATTTGTTGTAACTTCCAAAGTTCCTGTAATTTTTTTTCTATGCTGGTTTCCATGTATGTTTAAGAATAATAGTAGTTTAGAGGGTTGGTTTTTGTTTTTGACAAAAGAACCGCAAAATTAGGGAATTTTTTTGATAAAATATCCATTATCAAATCAATCGTGTATTTTTCGCTCTCGAAATGACCAATATCGCAAATCATCAATTGCTTTTCAGCATCAAAAAATTCATGATATTTGATGTCCGAACTGATGTAAACATCGGCATTCACTGACTTTGCCCTCTGAATTAAAAAGGCTCCCGCCCCACCACAAATTGCAACTTTTTTAATTTCTACACCAAAAAATTCTGTATGCTTAAACACGTCTAATTCCATTTTTTCTTTCAAATGGTTTAAAAAATCGATTTTCGACATCGAATTTGCCAATTCACCAACCACTCCACTGCCAAATTCATCAACAGTATTTTCCATGGTCATCAATTGGTAGGCAACTTCTTCATAAGGATGCACATCAAACATTGCCGATAAAATTTCAGAAGCTTTCCAAGCTGGAAAAACAACTTCTATTTTTGTCTCTTTCAAAACCTCTCTTTTGCCTAGTTGACCAATTGTTGGTTTCGAGCCATCATTTGGCTTGAAACTCCCTTGTCCCTCCTGAGAAAAACCACACTCACTGTAATTTCCAATGTTTCCAGCACCAGCGGCAAATAAGGCGTCTGTCAAAATTTGAGCGTTATCAGTTGGCACAAAAACACTTAATTTTTGAAGGATATTTTTCTTTGGCTGCAACACTTTTAGATGATTTAGTTCCAATTTTTGCGCAATCTTTTCGTTCACGCCCTGTTTTAAAACGTTGTCGAGGTTCGTATGACAAGCATACAAAGCAATGTTGTGTTGAATGGCTTTAACAACGGCCCTTTGAACGTCGTTCTGTCCAATCAAGCGTTTTAATCCCCCAAAAATCAAAGGATGATGTGCAATGATCAGGTTGCAGTTTTTTGCGATTGCTTCATCAATCACAGCTTCTGTGCAATCTAAACACACAAGAGCTTGATGAATTTCTTGATTTTTATTTCCCACCAATAATCCGCTATTGTCATATGACTCTTGAAGATACAATGGTGCAATAGACTCAATTTCGTGAATAATTTGGAATAGTTTCACCGACATTTTTCAAATCTCTATCTTTTCCTTGAACTTTGCACTTTAAATTGTGAAAAAAGCCGTCTTAAAAAAAGGGAAAGAAATTGCCATTGGTCGTAAGCACCCATGGATTTTCAGTGGAGCACTCCATTCTATAGATCCATGTTCAGCAGGTGAACTCGTTCAAGTTTATGATTCTCAAGACAATTGGCTTGCTTGCGGACATGTTGGCGACGGTAGCATTGCCGTGCGCATTTTGTCGTTTACCCAGCAAGAAATAAACAATCAATTTTGGATTGACCGCATTCAAAATTGCAAAAAATTGAGGGAAAAGCTAAATTTAGGCATCAACCACCCCACCAATGCATACAGATTGGTGCATGGAGAAGGCGATTTGCTTCCTGGATTAATCATTGACATTTACGCCAATAGTGCAGTCATTCAAGCACATACCGATGGCATGTATTTGTGTTTAGATGAAATTTCAAACGCCATTCAAACCGTATTTGGCAAAGAAATTGAACACATTTACAGCAAGAGCAGCGCGGCCATGCACGACCCAGAAATTCAAGATGAATTTTTATTGGGATCACAAGATGAAACCATTGCCACCGAAAATCACATGAAATTCAAAGTGAACTGGGTTACGGGACAAAAAACAGGATTTTTCTTGGATCAGCGTGAAAATCGTGCTTTGTTAAATCATTATTCTAAAGGCAAAACGGTGTTAAATACCTTTTCTTATTCTGGGGGATTTAGTGTTGCTGCATTGATGGGGGGCGCTGAAAAAGTTATTTCCGTTGACATTTCCCAAATCGCTGTGAATTTATCTGAAGAAAATGTTGCGCTTAACAACCTCAACTCTAAGCATGAAGCCATTCAAGCCGACGTGATGAAGTATTTAAAGGATGTTGAAGAACTTTACGACATTGTGGTTTTAGATCCTCCTGCGTTTGCAAAAAGCATGAATAAGAAACACCAAGCAACAATGGGTTATAAACGATTGAATATATATGGATTGAACAGGGTGAAGCCTGGTGGATTATTGTTTACATTTTCTTGCAGCCAAGTCATTGATGAAAAACTTTTTGCAAACACGGTAACAGCTGCGGCAATTGAAGTTGGTAGGAATTGTAGGATTTTACATCGACTTGGGCAAGGGCCAGACCATCCTGTGAATATTTTTCACCCGGAAGGTCATTATTTGAAGGGACTTGTACTTGAGGTAGAATAAGCCTTAAGGCGCATAAACGGTGGTTCCAAGAATAACATCTGGAATCACCACATAAACCTTTTTACCCCCTATAAAATATCGGAATACCGCCCTCCCATTGTGCTTTATTGGAGGATTTACGCTCGCGTTTACTTGAAATTCGACATTGGGCATATCTTTATTTGTAGGAAATTCAATCCTCGACATGATTCTAAACGATTGTCCTTTTCTTAAAGGATTTGAAGATTTATTTAAGATCAAACCAGCTGAGCCTACTTTTTCATCCATCCAAAGGGAATCTACCCGGAGAAAATCTGATTTCACTTTAGAACCGCAATTGACTTTTGTTTTGCAATAGATGAGTACATTATAAACAATAGGAGCACCATAAACACCGGGGTAAAAACGACTTAAAACGACAGAGTCGATTTTAATTTCTTTGGTTTCTGGAAATTTTATTTTAGGTTGTGGTTTACGTTTAAGGGGCTGTGCAAAAACAGAAAACACCATGAAACAAAGCAAAAAGCTTAGGAAATTTCTCATAATAACGAATATACGAAAAAAATTACTTCTGAGCAAATCGATAAAAGACATATGCCACAGGAACAAAAAGTAGATTTGGCAACCAAACTGCGAGTTGAGCAGGGAGCACATTTGTATTGCCCAAACTCACAAAATATTTGCTAAAAAACAAGAAGAACAAGATCACGAAAATACCCACCCCCAAAGCAATGCCCAATCCACCGCGCGACTTACGGCCAGCAACAGAAACTGCAATTACAATCAAAATAAATGTACTGAAGGGAGAAGCTATGCGCCGATATTTCTCTGTTTCGAGAGATTGCACATTTGGAGAACCGCGTAGACGTTCTTTCTGAATAAAAGACTCTAGTTCATTTTGGTTGAGCGATTGAACGTCTTCTACCCTAAAGAAAAAATTATCGGGGTTAAATCCAATTGCAGTATCTAAATAAGGAATACTTTTGATGCGTTGGTTTCCATTGGAGAGAAATTCGCGTTGGGTTACAATTTCCAACCTCCAAGTTTTATGAATTGGTTCCCAGCGTATAAAACGTCCAAATAAAACACTTGATAATTCCTGTCCTTTATATTGTTCTAGCGTAACACCAATTCCAGAGCTATCGTGATTGCTAAAATACTCCATGTACATTACAACTCCTGGCTTAATTTGTCGGTAAATTGCCGATCTAGATTCAGACCAATAGTCCCTCAAATAAGTATTTTCAAATTTAACCCTTTTTTTATCTGAAATTGGAATGATCCAGGCATTGAGCATGTAACTTCCGAAGGCAAAAAGTGCACCAACGGCTAGGTAAGGCACCAATATCCGGCGCAGAGATAGCCCACCAGCGAGCATTGAAATAATTTCAGTTCTAGAGGCCAATCTTGAGGTAAAATACAAGACAGAAATAAAGATAAAGATGGGGCTAAAGGTATTGAGCAGCGTTGGAATAAAGCTGACATAATACACTGTAAATATTTCACTTATAGGGGCATGTTTTTGAAGAAAATCATCGAGTTTTTCAGCAATGTCAAAAATGATAATGATAATGATAAAGAGTAAAATTGTGACAAAAAAAGTTTTGATGAACTTCTTTGCGATATACAGGTCTAACTCTTTAAAAAATCTCATTATAACTTTCGATTGACGGTTTTGAGTACTGAATCTTTCCAGATGTGAAATTCGTTATTCTTGATGTGTATTCTTGCTTCACGCACCAACCACAAATAGAATTTAAGGTTTTGCAAACTGGCTACAATTGGACCAAGCATTTCACCTGCAACAAACAGATGTCGTAAATAAGCCAATGAATATTCAGGGGTTAACCATGAATCAATTGGGTCCAAATTGTCGGCCCATTTTTTATTGCGGATATTAATAATTCCTTCTCTGGTAAAAATCATTCCATTTCTACCGTTTCGTGTAGGCATCACACAGTCGAACATATCTACCCCCAAGGCAATCGATTCCAAAATATTTTCAGGAGTTCCAACGCCCATTAAATAACGGGGTTTATCGTGAGGTAAAATATTGCAAACCAGTTCTGTCATGGCATACATATCTTCATGGGGTTCGCCAACACTTAAACCACCAATGGCGTATCCACCAGCTTCGTGTTTGCAAACGTATTCTGCACTTTGTTTACGCAAATCTGGATACACACTTCCTTGAACTATTGGAAATAGCTCTTGATGATGACCATATTTGGGTTCAGTTTCATGGAATCTTTTCATGCAGCGATCCAACCAACGATGGGTCATGTGCATGCTTTTTTCAGCGTATATTTTATCGCAGGGATAAGGGGTGCATTCGTCAAATGCCATGATAATATCTGCCCCAAGGGTACGCTGAATGTCCATTACATATTCAGGACTAAACAAATGTTTAGAACCATCGATATGACTTTGAAAAGTTGCGCCTTCTTCTTTGAGTTTTCTTTTACCAGAAAGAGAATAAACTTGATATCCACCAGAATCGGTTAAAATTGGGCGATTCCAATTCGAAAACCCATGAATACCACCAGCTTTCTCCATAATGTCGAGACCTGGACGCAAGTATAAATGGTATGTATTGCCCAAAATGATATCGGCATTGATTTCATTTTCGAGAAAGTTTTTATGCAATCCTTTAACGGTAGCGGCTGTTCCAACGGGCATAAATATTGGAGTTTCGATGTTTCCGTGATCGGTTTCAATCACACCTGCCCTAGCCTTGGTATAAGGATCTCTATGTTGTATTGTAAAATTCAATTTTGAGCCATTAAAGTGATACTAAAAAGCCGTGGAAAAATGCTACTCAATGAACCAGAAAAATAACTATCTGGCACACGCACAAGTGCATTGTTTAATCCATTCGACATTTTCAATTCGATTGATAAATCAACATAGTCCATTCTAAATTCAAAGCCTCCACCAAATTCATAGTAATAAGTATCTTTTTTTAGGGCAACAAGGGGTTTAGAATTTCCAATAACCAAATCTTCATTACTTTGAAAGTCATGAGACCAGCGCAAACCACCCAAAACAAAAAAACCTGTATTGTTTGGCATATCGGAACGGTATTTAATGGTTAACGGAATATCGAAACAAATTGATTCAATTTTAATTGTAGGCCCTGGTGATTTCACCCATTCGTAAGAAATATTCCTGGAGTGCAATTGCAACATTGTGAGCATTTTAAGCTCCCAATGACGGGCAATTCTAAGGGCAACGCTTCCACCAAAACCACCACCCATTTGATCTTGTGGTAAAATATTGAGAAGAGAATCGTTTCGTTGCCAAAAAACCGGATCCAAGCTCATTTTCATTTTAGCTTGGGTGGCCGAAAATGCAATTCCCCAAAAGAAATGCTTTCGGTAAATCCTTAGAGGATCCTTAGGGTTAAGCCTAAAATCTAAAGTGTAAGTGGTATCGATTCCAGTGGCTTTTACCCCTGAAGTGAAACCGATTAATAGCAATATGAAAATTATTTTACGCAATGATATAAAGTACAGATTCCGAAAGTTAATGGTTTATAAGTAACGTTTGAAAATCCAGCAGATTTTGCTCTTAGGCAAAATTCTTCCCCTTCAGGAAAAGCTGCAACACTTTGTGGCAAATAGGTGTATGCGGTTGCATCTTTACTCAACAAACGACCCAAAGGCGGCAATATAAATTTAAAGTAGAACCAATACAAACGACTAAAAATTGGGTTTGTAGGTTTTGAAAACTCAAGAACAAGTAAGCTACCTTTTTGCTTTAACACACGACACATATCGGCAAGTCCTTTGTCTAAATTTTCAAAGTTACGCACACCAAAACTCACTGTTACTGCATCAAATTCTTCATTTTCAAAAGGCAAATTTTCAGAATCAGCTTGTTGCAAAACAATTCTATTTGTGAGGTTTAATTTCGCCAATTTGACATCTCCAATATCGAGCATTCCACGGCTAATATCAATTCCAACTATTTGAGTATCTTTAATTTTTGTTAATTCAATTGCCAAATCAGCGGTTCCTGTAGCGACATCTAAAATCTTTTTCGCATTTATTTTTTCAATAATTTTGCGTACTTTTTTTCTCCAAGAATAATCAATTCCTAAAGACAAAAAGTGATTCAAAAAATCATACCGTGCAGAAATATTATCAAACATTTCCTCAACTTGTTGTTTTTTTGAAGCCTCAGACGACGGATTTGGTTTTACAGTTGCGCTCACAATGAAATTAATGGTGCAAATATAAGCGATTCATCGTCGACCTGAAACAATTGAAACATCAAATATGAAAATCAAAACTGCGGAATATGTTGGAAGTTGGGAGCGAAATGTAGATATGCCCCACCGCGATAAGCCAGAATTTGCCTTTATTGGCAGAAGCAATGTTGGTAAATCATCGCTTATCAATATGTTAACTGAAAGAAATGGATTGGCAAAAACGAGTTCAACCCCAGGAAAAACTCAAACGCTGAACCTTTTTAATATCAACAACGAAATTCAAATTTGCGATTTGCCAGGATATGGCAATGCTAAAGTTTCGAAAGATAGAAGAGAAACTTTTGGCAAAATGATTGCATACTATTTGCGTGAACGTCCTAATTTATTTTGCCTTTTTGTATTGCTAGATTTAAGAATCCCTCCTCAAAAAATTGATTTAGACTTCATTGCCGACTGTGGCGACAATAAAATACCAATCGTAATCGTTGGCACAAAAGCAGACAAATTAAAGGTTGTAGAAGTTGAACAAAATGCAAATATCATCAAAGAAGCATTGTTAGAAATGTGGGAAGAAATTCCTCCGTTTATCATTAGCTCATCTGAAACCAAGCAAGGCTTCAAGGAGATTTGGTCGGTTGTAAAAACCGCTATTGCCGAATCTAAATAATTTCAGATTCAATTATCCCCACAAAAAAGAATATGCCTTCGCAATAATTTCTTGCATTGGCATTTCTTGATGGCGATAAGCACCCATTTTGGCAAAATCTTCACGCATTTTTTCAATCAACGGTGAAGATTTCTCTTCCCGCTGATTCAATGCTCCAACAGCACATAACCACTCTATTGCCAATACATTTTTTGTATTTTCTATCACCCTTAGCAATTTAGTGGCAGCATTTGCGCCCATGCTCACATGGTCTTCTTGCCCATTGCTACTCATAATGCTATCTACACTCGCAGGTGTACACAATTGTTTGTTCTGACTCACCAACGACGCTGCCGTATATTGCGCAATCATATATCCGCTATCCAATCCTGCCCCATCGGCTAAATATGGCGTTAAATTTCTTTGACCGCTCACCAATAAATAAGTTCTGCGCTCGCTGATGTTGGCTAATTCGGCAACCGCCATTGCACAATAATCTAACGTCAATGCCAAAGGTTGCCCGTGAAAATTCCCTCCAGAAACAACCATGTTTTCTTCTTCAAAAACGTTTGGATTATCGGTCACTGAATTCAATTCAGTCTCCCAAACTTGAAAACAATGTTGCAACGCATCATACGATGCACCGTGTACCTGAGGGATGCACCTAAAACTATATTGATCTTGAACTTGCACCTTTGTTTTCGCTGCAATTTCCGACCCTTTTAAAACCTCTCTAATTTCTTTAGCAGCAGCCAATTGACCCGCATGAGGACGAACCCTATGTATGGCTTCCGTAAATGGCTCTAGTCTACAATCAAATCCATCGATGCTTGCACCGGCAATGACTGGTAATTTACCAAGAATATTTGCAATATCTTTATAAGCATCTACAGCATGAGACAACATAAATTGCGTTCCATTGATGAGTGCCAAAGCCTCTTTAGGACCTAATTTCACAGGTTCAAATCCCTCAGAATTTAACCACGCCGAAGCTGCCAAAATTTGTCCATTCACCTTAACATTTCCCTTGCCAATTAAAGGAAGTGCCATTTGCGAAAGCGGCGCCAAATCACCCGATGCACCCAAAGAACCTTGTGATGTAACTACAGGGAAAATTGAATGGTTGAACATATATGCCAATCTTTCAAAAATAATGGGCCTTACGGCAGAATGTCCTTTACTCATGTTGAGCAATTTTAGCCACAACATATTTCTCACCAAGCCGTCTTTCAAGGGTTCACCCACCCCAGCGGCGTGTGTAATGAGTAGATTTTCTTGCAATTCGCTGAGTTGTTCGTTCGACACAACAACATTTTGGAGGGACCCAAATCCGGTGTTCACACCATAAACTGGCGCAGTGGCATTGTCCATATATCGCTGTAAAAAATCAACGCTATTTTGCATTGTTTTTCTCACTGAATCGGTTAATTCAACGTTTTTACCAATATTTTGGATGGCTTCCGAAAGCGTGTAGTGATTATTCATGGTTTAATTTTATAGAAATTTGGTTGGACTCAACAATTTCTTGAGTTCCAGTTAATAAATTTTTAAGCGTCACAGTTCCGTTTTCAAGTTCTGTTTGACCAATGATTGCCGCATATCCGAACCCTTTGGCGTTGGCATAATCCAATTGTTTTTTAATTTTTACGGCACCTGGGTAAACTTCATTGGATATACCTGCATTCCTCAATTCTCTTGAAATATTGTTTGCATAAACCAGGGATTCAGGATCCATTGCGCAAATCAATATTTTGGGAGCATCGGTTAAATCTTCTGGAAATAAATTTGCAGCATCTAAATTGTCGTAAATTCGATCTAAACCAAAAGAAACACCCACACCAGACACATCTTTTAGTCCGAATATTCCCGTCAGATTGTCGTACCGACCACCACCGCCAATGCTACCAATTCTGAAGTCTTCAGGTAAACGTTTATCGTTTACGGCAACTTCAAAAACACAACCAGTATAATAACTGAGTCCTCTTGCAAGGGTTAAATCAATTTGAACATTCGATGTATCTCCCAACAAGCCACAAAACAATTGTAGGTCAGCAATTCCTTTGTTCAGGGCATCATTTTGTATGGGTTGATAGCTTTGTAAAGCGACAATTGTTTGATTAAAATCTCCAATTTTACGGGTTTCACAGAGCCATTTCCAAGCATCAACCGAATGTGATAAATTCTTAAGATTTAATTCGTTCACCACGCCATCTTCGCCTATTTTATCGGCTTTATCGATGATCACCATAAACTGATTCCAGTTTTCTTGACTTCCAAGAACCGGCAAAAATGCGTCTAAAATACCTCGGTGATTAAAACGAACCACAATGCCAAGATTTAATTTTTGGAAAACCTCTTGATACATTTCTACGAGTTCGGCCTCTGAAATGATTGAATTTGCACCAACAACGTCTATATCGCATTGCCAAAATTCGCGATATCTTCCTTTCTGAGGTCTATCGGCGCGCCAAACCGGCTGCATTTGATAGCGTTTGAAAGGAAAATGAATTTTATCTCGGTTCATCACAACAAAACGTGTGAGTGGCACTGTTAAATCGTAACGCAAACCTCTATCTGCAATTTGAGGGATGAGGGCTTTTGAATTTTTATCGGCTAAAAACTGTTCGTTGGCTTTGGAAAGAAAGTCGCCAGAATTGAGCACTTTGAAGAGCAATTGATCGCCTTCATCGCCATATTTTCCTTGGAGAGTTTTCAAATTTTCGATGGAAGGCGTTTCAATTGCACCAAAACCATGTAGTCTAAACACCGACTCCATGATATTTAAAATGTATTTTCTACGCAACATCATTT
>CAIRMY010000140.1 GCA_903879775.1 uncultured Bacteroidota bacterium | reverse complement strand
TATAAAGTATTTCATTGCCAATCCAACCCGGAACTTGCCTTGTATGAACTGCCGAAGCAATCAATTGTCCAGGAGCTGCAACATCTGGTTTAATTCGACCATCAATTGAAGGGCCCCTGCTACTAAAACCTGCTAATTGACCAACATTTAATGATTTATCGCCTTGAGTTTTACCTTCAAAATTAACCCATTCATTCCGATTGGTATATGCACCAACACTTGTGATCCATTTACCCGTTCCACCATTTTCCCCTAAAGTGCTTGTTGCATCGCCTTCTACAAAATTTAAAGGGTATAAAGTATTGATATAACTTCTAAATGTACCAGATGTCCATTCGTAAGTTCTACCTGAATTCCATCCATTCACAATGCCTTTGCCTTTAAAAGATAATTTTATAAACCTTTTTGAACCAGAAGATTGCACCGACAATAAACAATTAGACTTGCCGTTGTTAACATATGTCTTTTGAAATGACAAAGTATAAATAATTGAATCAGAGCCATTGATTAGTTTGTTGAAAACTAAATTATTTTGATTCATTGAAAAATACGGTGAACTTAAAATTTCCTGATTGAACGAATCAATTAGTGAAACTTTAATTTGAACGTCAGAGCCTGATTCACACCAAAAATCACAATAGACATCTTCTGTGGGATAACTCTTACGGCTACGATCCATTGCTAAAGTGTGAAGTGTATCGTTATTTAGCGATAGTTCTATGTGCATATTGTTTCTACCATCATTTCCATTTGCGCCAATTATAGACCTACCAAAGGGTTTTCCACCCCAAATACTCCCCTGTTTAACAATGTTTTCCAAAGCCAAATCGAACAACGAAGTTCCATCATGTGGACCCGTATGCATTCCCCAACTCAAATTACAAGTAATCGGATATTTTATAGAATCGGCGTATTTTATGAGATAATCAAAGCCATCTAGAATGGTTGGATTCGCAATCAATAGATCACCTTTAGCACTTCCCTTTAACGTATCGTTTGCATATTTAATGGAAACAAAGGCCAATGCTGCATCGGGGGCAACCCCTGCAAAAATGTTACTCGGCGATTGAAACCCTGAACCTGCAGAAATACCAGCTACATGCGTTCCGTGCGTTCCATCGTCGTCAATGGCTTGTAAAATACTATTTTCTGTAGAAAATAAAGATCCATAAGGGAACAATTTTGGAGGCACACCGGAAATTGAAGTTTGATTCCAAAACCGCTTGACTCTGTAGGCTGTTCCATTGTCGTTGAAAAAAGTTGGATGATCGGTTTGGAATCCAATGTCAACAATTCCCACCAGCACCCCTTTACCTCTAATCAGTTGACTCGGTTGCATACCCTGGTAAACTTGAGCTTGAAACACTTTTGAATGTACCCTGGCTTTATCGTTCAACAATCTAGGGGCATTCATTTTATGCGAAAGTTCAATGTGATCTACCCTTTCGTCGTTGATTAACATTTTAATCTCAGATGCAGTTAATCGCATTTGAGCTATAAATCCATATTTTTGAATGATGAGGGATGACAAATCGGTGAATTCAGATTCAGCCAAATTCTTATTAAATTGAACGAGAGCATAAAATTTATGATTTTCATCTTTCACAAACAAATTTTTTATCTGTTGATTCTGTGAAAATGCCAATCGTGACACTGTCGAAAGTTTAGAAGAGTTGTTAATGCTATAGAATTGAGATTGAGTGTATGCTAAATTTGAGCTAAAAGCCAAAATAACAGGCACTAAATATTGAAGACTGTACTTAATCACAACATCAATGTTAAGAAAAAAGTAGTAGAAATCAATGAAAGTATAGAAAAGTGACATTAATTTTGCAGAGATGACAGATTTTTCTTGGCTTGAAAGAACCGAACTTCTTGTAGGAGAAGACCAACTAAATAAACTCATATATTCTAATGTTCTCATTGTAGGCTTAGGAGGCGTTGGTAGCTTTGCTGCCGAATTCATTTGCCGTTCTGGTGTTGGAAATATGACCATAATTGATGGTGATGTTGTAGATAAAACAAATAAGAACAGACAGTTGCCCGCCCTTACTTCAACAGTTGGAAAAGGAAAAGCTGAAGTCATGGCGAATCGTTTGTTAGATATTAACCCAAATCTTAATTTAACTGTCATCGATAAATTTCAGAAACCGGAAGACAATATACAACTCATCCGTAAGAGTAAATTTGATTACGTAATGGACTGCATCGACTCTGTATCCCCCAAAATATATTTAATAAAAACCTGCATAGAAGAAAATCAAAGATTTATTAGTTCAATGGGTGCTGGTGGCAAAACAGATGCTGCGGCTGTAAATGTGGGTGATATTTCTGAATCGTACAATTGCCCTTTTGCTAAAAATGTGCGCAAAAGATTACATAAACACAAGATTTATAGTGGTTTCAAGGTGGTCTATAACTATGGAGAATTACACCGCCAAAGCTTAAGATTAACAGATGGGTCGAACTTCAAAAAGTCGTTTTATGGAACTATTTCATTCATGCCTGCATTGTTTGGATTAAGAATGGCTGCGGAGGTTATCAATGATTTACGCTCTGAAGTGAAGTAATAGAATTGTAAAATTCTAAAGAAACATTCGTTTTTAAACGTTTTCTTCTATATTTGAATTTCAATTATGAGAAAAGTATTATTTGGATTGAGCTTGATTGCAGTAGGATTTATTGCATCTTGCAAGGAGGAGTCTAACTCGGGAACATCAGACGACATCACTGGAAAAACAACACAACAAGTTATGATGATGCGCGCTTGGAAAACAACTTCATTTAAAGATAGTTCTGAAAACGGAACTATAGAAACATACGATGTTTGTTCAAGAGACGATAGTTATCAGTTTACATCAACTACGGCTTACACATGGAATGATAATTCAGTTAAATGTAATGAAACAGATCCATCAACATCTACTGGAACTTGGTCTATGCCTGACCCTACTGGTAAAATTGTATTTATCGACAACATAAAATTCCTTGGAAACACCGTAAAATGGGTTGTTGAATCTATGAGCGCTACCACAATTGTTTTGCGTTTTAGAGGAATTGACAACAGTGGCAAAGATATCACTTGGAGATTGACGTTATCTAAATAAGAAATATTTAAATCCATAAAAAAAGCCCGTTTAATAACGGGCTTTTTTTATGAACAATACATTTTAAAATGCTGGTTTCAAATTTTTTAAACTTTTCACTGCAGCCAAGTATTCTTTTGCTAGTGAAGAATTAGGATTCAATTTTAAAGCTTTTGTAAAATTATCGACAGCGGCATTTTTATCTTCTAACAACATAAAATCGTACCCTCTCAAAACATATGCTTTTTCGAAAGTGGGATTTAATGTGGTAATTTTATCACATAACTCTGCTGAAACTTGATAGTTTTCGAATATTGTTTCCACCACTGCTCGGTTGTAATAAGCGTATATATGATAAGGATTTATTTTAATTACTTTCTCATACAATTTCACGGCATCACTAAAATTATTTTTCTTCTGCTCTATTAAACCCTTTGTATATAATGCTTCATCTGAAAATTCATTTAAAACAATGGCCTTATTTACATACTTTTCGCAAAGTTTTAGATCTTTATCAAACAAAAACAATGCCTTCTGCATGGTTGCATCTAGATTGTTGGGATTCATGAGCAATACTTTATCGATAATTGCGATTGATGACAAAGTATCTCTTTGTTCTTTCAAAGAAACCGCCTTAAGGATATAGGCCTTTTCTTGAAATTCGGGATTTGAAATTAACCCAAACAATAATTTGTCGGCGTCTAGATATTGTTGTCTTGCAATATAAAGTTTAGCTAATAGAAATGCAGCTTCAGGATAATTGTTATTTCTCAGTTTTAAGCATTTAGAAAGATGCTTGTCAGAAAGTTCAAAATTGGCGGTATCTAAGGAAAGATAAGTTTCAGCCAATCGAAAATGATACAATGAATTATCGCCGTTTAACGAAACGGCTGTATTTAAATCGATGATTGCATCTTTATATCTCAGCGCATAAAAAAAAGCATTGCCACGCAGGTAATAATTTTCAGGATTCTTTGGATCTTCATTGATTTTTGTTGAAATCGAACGAATATCGGCAGAAAAAGAAGTATCGGTTGATGATATATACCTTGCACCTTCTGGCAAGGACTTCCCGCAAGCAAATAGAATAAGGGGAATTAATATCGGAAAAACATGTTTCCGCATGTGGTGCTCGGGACGGGAATCGAACCCGTACTGACATTACTGTCAACAGGATTTTAAGTCCTGCGCGTCTACCTATTCCGCCACCCGAGCGTTAAAGGACTGCAAAAATAAACAAATATTTTTGGAATCCAATTACTTTTTCAACATTTCTGAAATAGTTTTTTCAATGATCTTGCAAGCCTGATGAATTTGTTCTTCGTTAATGATTAAGGGAGGAGCAAATCGAATGATATGGGTATGTGTTTGCTTAGCCAATAAGCCATTGTTTTTCAATTCTATACAAATATCATATGCAGTTTTATTATCACCGAATGGTTTAATGACAACTGCATTTAGGAGTCCTTTACCTCGGACTGTTTCGAAAATATCAAAATTCATTCTTTTCAAATTTGCCCGAAAAATCTCACCCATTTTAGTGGCATTTTCCACCAATTTTTCATCATTGACAACTTTTAAAGAAGCTAAAGCCACAGCGCATGCTAATGGATTTCCGCCAAAAGTACTTCCATGTTGACCAGGCTTAAGGGTGAGCATGACTTCATCGTTACCCAAAACACAGCTTACTGGTAAAACACCACCGCCTAATGCTTTTCCAAGAATTAGCAAATCTGGTTTCACATTTTCATGTTCGCAGCAATATAATTTACCAGTGCGGGCAATTCCTGTTTGCACTTCATCGGCAATAAACAATATATTGTATTTATCACAAAGCTCTCTTACACCTTTTAAATAACCTTCATGGGGAACAATCACACC
>CAIRMY010000139.1 GCA_903879775.1 uncultured Bacteroidota bacterium | reverse complement strand
GAAAATCCTTTTTCTTCTTTGTTGGTGAAGTTCAGCCAAAGCGTATTTAACTTCTATTGTAAAAAGTTCTCCTGGGTCATTTTTAGAACTTGAACCAATGATTGACTCACCTTTATCGGGAGCTATTTTAAGTTGAATGCCGCTTTTTGCAAAATCAGCCATGGTTTTCATAATTTCGGCTGCTTGAACATCTTTGCCGCTAAAAATGACTAAATTGGCCTTGTAAATTTCTATAATTTCCGACAATTGATGAATGCCACCAACAAAACCATCTTGTTTATCTGGCTTCGGGAAAACCCAACAAAGCATTTTATGATCGACCTGACTTTTATTTAACAATTGTTGAATTCTTTCTGCTTCTTTTTGTGTTCCAACAACAATCACTCTTTTTTCTGAATCGGAAGTTAAATGGATATCTCCAATTTTAAAGTACTGAGCAATCAAACGAATGGCAAATAAAGCACCCATTGCCCAAGCCGACCCTAAGCCAATAATTGCGCGCGAAAATTGCAAATCTTTTGGCAAAAATCCATAAACAGCAAAAATTGCAATGGCTCCAATTGCCGTTCCTCGGAGTAATCTTCTGCCTTTAAAAGGCTTATCGTATCCCCCAGAAATAAAAACTGCAATCAAAACACACAATGCATAAATTGGAATATGCAAGAGGTAATAAATATCTGGATAGAACCCTCTCACAAATTTGTGATAAAGTTCCCAATACTTTGCAATGCCCCAATATCCAGCATAAATTCCTACAAAATCTACCAAGGGCAAGAAAATAGATTGGGCCCCTCTATAAAATATAGCTAAAAATGCTCTAAAATAAATTGCAAGTTTAATCCAAAAAGCAAACCAACCTGCCATTTTAGAAGAATAATGTTTTTGGGCAAAAAGAACCATTGCATTGTAAAAAACCTTGACATAATTAGCCGATTTTCTTTTGGTACTTTCTCCTTTGTAATGAATGATTGTGGTATCGGCGAAATATACATTTTTAAAGCCTCCAAGAATAATTCTATAGCTTAAATCGATATCTTCACCGTACATAAAAAATGCTTCATCTAATAAGCCCACTTTTTGAAGTACCGAGTTACGCATCATCATGAACGCACCAGACAAAACATCAACCTCGTGGGTTTCATTTTCATTCAAATACTTCATGTGATAACGACCAAAATACTTTGATTTAGGAAATAAATTTGCCAATCCTGTCATTTTAAAAAATGCAACTTTAGGTGTTGGCAAACCTCTCTTACTTTCAGGTAGAAAATGTCCTTTTCCATCTATCATTTTCACACCCAATCCACCTACACTCAAATGCGAATCTAAATAATTCACACATTTTTCGAGGGTATCTTCTTGCAAAACGGTATCGGGATTTAAAAGCAACACATATTCGCTATTGCTTTCGCGGATTGCTTGATTGTTGGCACTCGAGAAACCTACATTTTCTAAATTAACAATGGATTTAACCCATGGAAATTTAGAGGCCACCATTTCCATGCTACCATCTACACTGTTATTGTCAACAACCCAAACCTCAGAATCTACATTTACAATTGCGTTTTCAACAGAAAGTAACACTTGTTCTAAAAAGTGTTTTACATTGTAATTGACAATAACGATTGATAATTTGTGCATCTGTTTAAATGTTGTAACTCGTTCTATGCATTAAACTTCTACCTAAGGTTATTTCATCGGCGTATTCAATTTCTCCACCTACAGAAATTCCTCTAGCTATACACGAAATTTTCACATTTAACGATTGCAATTTTTTTGCAATATAGTACATAGTTGTATCACCTTCAACTGTTGCACTCAATGCAAGTATGATTTCTGAAACTTCATTTAAAGAAACGCGTTCAACGAGCTTTTGAATGTTTAAATCATCAGGGCCAATTCCATCCATTGGTGAAATAAGTCCCCCTAAAATATGATATTTCCCAAAAAACTGAGAGGTAGATTCAATGGCCATTTGGTCGGAAAAATCTTCTACTACACAAATAATATCGGCCTGACGCATTGTATTACTACAGATTGCACAAACTTCAGTATCACTCACATTGCAACATTCCTCACACAAATGAAGCTCAGTTTTTAATTTAATTAATGACTCTGCAAGTTGAGAAACCTCTGTTTCAGGACGCTTCAACAAGTACATGACCAACCTTAAAGCCGTTCTTTTCCCAATTCCTGGAAATCCAGATAAAGCCTCAACAGCTTTTTCTACAATTATTGATGTAAATTGCACGATGCGAAAATACATCAAACATTATATGTATTTGATTGCGATTACATTTTTTCAAATTAACTTTGCAGCAACATGTACATAGAAGTACTTCAAGCAAAAATTCACAACGTTCGTTTAACTCAAACTGAATTAAACTACACGGGAAGCATTACCATTGATATGGATTTGGTAGATGCTGCAGGTATGATTCCAAATCAAAAAGTACTCATTGTTAACAATAACAATGGTGAAAGATTCGAAACTTACATCATTGCTGGTGAAAGAGGTTCAGGAATTATTGGGCTTAATGGTGCTGCTGCAAGAAAAGGACAAAAAGGCGATGAGCTTATTATCATGACATTTGTTTCTATGGAAATTGAGAAAGCCAAATTACATCAGCCAAATAACATTTTTCCTGATCATCATAACCGATTAACTGTCTAGATTTTGAAAAAACACCTCTCTACAATCATCATGATTGTTCTCGCAATTGTTGTATTTGGTTTCATTGGGTTGAATACCGATTGGAATAGCACAATACAATCAATCAAAGACGCAAATTATGCAATGATTGGTTTAGGTAGTTTAACCATGCTTTTGGCTCATTTTTTGAGAGCCTATAGATGGAATATGCTTACAGAAACGGCCAACTACAAACTTAACCATAGAAGAACTTTTTATTCTGTCATGGCTGGCTATCTTGTGAATGCGGCTACTTCTCGCGGTGGGGAAGTTGTGCGCTGTGCCCTAACCACAAAAAGCGAAAAAGTACCCGTTGAAATCCTCATTGGAACTGTAATTACCGAACGTATTGTAGACCTTGTTTTTATGTTTGTGATGGCCGTTTTGTGTTTGTTTTTACAATTCGACCAATTCTTTGGTTTTGCAAATCAATATGTTTTTACACCCGTATTAAATAACCTGTGGGTCCTCATTTTCATTCCAATTTTTGCATTCATTGCTGTATTTGCATGGAAAAAATTGATCAAAGGAAGTCAAAACAACCAAGATAGTTTGATAGGCCGTTTAATGACAGGTATCAAAAGTATCTTTCAACTTAAAAATCCATTTTTATTTGCTTTAATTTCTCTTGGTATTTGGATAGGATATTGGGTTGGTATGTATTTTCAATTACAGGCACTTGGAATAACCGACCATTTCACAATTGCAAATGCACTTGGATTGCTCATATTTTCTGCAGTGGGAGTTGTCATTCCACTTCCAGGCGGAGCTGGTGTTTGGGCCGTAATTGCTTATGGGCTTGAGTTTATTTACCACATGGATCATGCTCAATCGCAAATATTCGGAATTTTCAACATCGCATTTTCCAATATTTTTCATATTTCAATAGGTGCCATTTGCTACCTATTATTGTTTTTAGAAATTCAAAAAATTGATGCAAAAAACAAACTCAGCTGATAAAATTTGGGACTCAAGTTCAATTGAATCCAAAATAAGCCTAGTGAAATCGCAAGGTAAAAAAATTGTGTTTACAAATGGCTGCTTCGACATTCTACACGCTGGGCATGTTAAATACCTTGAAGAAGCGTCTCAGCTTGGCGATTTTTTTGTAGTTGCACTCAACACCGACGAATCAGTTCAGCGTTTAGACAAATCACCTGCTAGACCCTTACAAAATGAATTCTCAAGAACACATGTGATGGCTAGTTTAGGATTTGTAGATGCGGTTGTACTTTTCAATGAAGATACACCAAAAGAAATCATTGAAATCATGACTCCAGATATTTTGGTTAAAGGCGCTGATTATACCATTGAAAATATTGTTGGTGCCGACTGGGTTATTAAACATGGTGGTGCGGTAAAAACGATCGAATTCTTGCCTGGATTTTCAACTTCAGCCATTGAGAGAAAAATCATTGAAACCCACAAATTGTGATTCTTTGTTTTCAAATATTACCCATTTCAATTCACGATATTTTACTTTTTTTATCAATTCTAATTCTCCTCGTTTATTTCTTTGTTTGGAAAAAGATCTCGAAAAATTTCTGTAGATCCTCAAATGAAATTATAGTTGCAAAAACACTCAAAACTTCTGGTTCACTTTCAGTCATCATTCCGTTTCGAAATGAAGCAACCAGGATTCAACCCCTATTAGAATCTATTTTGTGCCTTAAAACATCTTTAAACCTAGAATTTTTGTTTATTGATGACCATAGCACAGATCAATCAATAGAAATCATTCAAAATCATCCCGTTTTCAGTGAATATAATTGCAGAATCATTCAATTAAACCAAGGAGTATTTGGCAAGAAAAACGCCATACAAATTGGGGTTCAAAATGCATCCAATTCAACAATTTTAACCACCGACGCCGATTGCCAATTTCAAGAAACTTCAGTTGAAATACTCTACGCTGAATTTTCGAATCATGACGCTGATTTTTGCATTGGCCCAGTTTTCTTTTACACTTCCAAATCAACCCCGTTTCAGATTTATCAAAAAATAGAAAATACCATTCTCGTAGCGCTCGGATTATATCAATTTAACCTTGGGAAACCAACCATGGCAAATGGGGCCAATTTAATGTTCAACAAAGCGCTATTTTTAAAGTTAAATCCTTTTAAATCCACTCATGACATTGCAGGTGGCGACGATATCTTTGCACTGGAAGCTTTCTTTCAAAACAACCCCCTAAAAGTAATTTCTGTTTCCAATTCCAAAGCCGCTGTTGTGACTAAAGTTGTTGAACATTTCAATGATTTCTGGCATCAACGTGTTCGTTGGATCCGAAAAACAAAGGCACAAACAACAATTAATACCGCAAAATCGCAAATTTTACTCGCGTTATTTTTCGTAATTTTTTGGGGATTATCACTGTTTTCATTGTTTCTAAAACACTATGAAATCATTGCAATTCTTTGGCTTGGGAAACTCTTATCGGATGTATTCAGCATTCACCAAATCTTCAAGAAATTTAACCAAAATACCAATTTTAAAGAGATTTTATTCGCTTCTATCTATCAAAATCTCTTCATTCCTGCATTGGGCGCTTTTTCTGCGTTCCAAAAATCTGTGCATTGGAAAAATAGAACGTATTAAGTTTCTAACAACTTTATTCTTCTTCTTTTTTTTGAAGGACATTTACTGCCAAGCAAACTTTAACGATAGTTTTACATCTGCATTCTGGCCAACAAATGTAACCGGCGACACATCTAAATTCACTAGAGGAAATAGAATCCTAAAATCCAATTCTAACAATTCCTTAAAACATAATTACGGGCTGCAATTTATTTCAAG
>CAIRMY010000138.1 GCA_903879775.1 uncultured Bacteroidota bacterium | reverse complement strand
GATGACTCGCTTCGCTCGTGATCCCTGAGGGGGAGAACGGTTAACCAAATTTAAAGCCCAGCTGCGCAGCAGCTGTTGGCTTTTTAACTTATAGTCCTGCGCTCAAGCGGAGCTTGGCTTGGCCTATAAATTAAAAAGCCCCGCAAAGCGGGGCTTTAAATTTGGTTGTAGAGAGGAAGGGATTCGAACCCTCGAAACGCTTTTGGCGTTTACACGCTTTCCAAGCGTGCTCCTTCAGCCACTCGGACACCTCTCTCTATGCTACAAAGATACAGCGAATTGAACGTTACTCATTCCTCACTGTATCTTATTATCTAAATTATTTGTCTATTGAGCCCAATACACGCTTCATGAAGCCGTTTAAGGCTTCTTTCTTGTCCATACCGCCTTCAATTGATTTGTGGACCTCTAATGCGCCGTACATGTTCGAAATTAATTCGCCCAATACGTCAAGCTCCTCGTCTTTTAATGTCGGTACTTCTGTCAACGATTCCAATACTTGGATCGCTTCCTCCACGAAATCAGCGTCGTTCGTTTCAATGAACTCCGTTAAATGCTTGATAACAGGTAATTTCATGGTTTATGCAATTCCCGAAACCAACTCAGCTAAACTCTCAGCTTTGTTTGTTTGTACTTGATTTACCAACGCCCCATTTACAAACGATGCAAATGTTGGAAGATTCGAAACATTTGCCAATTTGCGCGATTCTGGATTCAATTCAGCATCGATCATTACAAACGTAATTCCCTCATTTTCAGATGCCATTTTTTTGAATTTTGGCTTCATGATTCTACAGTTTCCACACCAAGATGCAGAAAATTGTACCATCACCTTAGGGTTGCTTGCAATCACCTCTTGCAACGTGTCTGTTTCTAATTCTAACAACATCGTGCTTGCAATTAATGTGAACCTAAATAATCAGCAACACCGTCGCGCGTTGCATTCATCGCGTCTTTACCAGCTTCCCAGTTTGCAGGACAAACTTCACCGTGGTTTTGAACGTGGCTATATGCATCAACTAAACGAAGATATTCGTTTACGTTTCTACCCAATGGCATATGGTTGATGCTCTCGTGGAATACTGTTCCTTCTTCATCAATCAAATACGTAGCTCTATAAGTTACATTCGAACCAGTGTAAATGATGGTGTCGTGCTCTTCATTGAACTCAGATGTTTGAATGTCTAAAATATCTAAAATGCTCGATAAATTGCGGTTTGTATCAGCCAAAATTGGATATGTTACACCCTCAATCCCTCCGTTGTTCTTTGGTGTGTTTAACCATGCAAAATGAACTTCGTTCGTGTCGCAAGAAGCTCCAATCACCATTGTGTTGCGCTTTTCGAATTCGCCTAACGCTTCTTGAAATGCATGTAACTCAGTTGGACAAACAAAAGTGAAGTCTTTCGGATACCAAAACAACAAAACTTTTTTCTTGTTTTTAGTGGCTTCTTCATAAATGTTGATCGACAAATCGTCGCCCATTTCCGACATCGCATCTACAGCGAGATTAGGGAATTTTTTTCCTACAAATGACATATTTTTTTGAATTAATTTTAGATTTAAATAATTAACAACAAAGTTAGTCTTTCTGTTTGGTTCAAGAGTAGAATTTTAGAACATTTCTATTTAATGGTCATTTTCGTCGGTGAAATGAATTCAGCCGCTCAACCCCATTTTTAATTTGAATTGGATTTTCCACTCAATTCATTCACCATCGATGCCCAAGAGAATTGTTTTTTCAATTCAACAAGGTTTTCTTTGATTTGAGGGATGTTTTGTCCCTCGAAAATTTTCAAAATGGCTTCTGAAAGTCCTTCAGGCGTAGGTTCGCAAACAAAGCCCGCTTGACCATCGGGAACCAATTCAGAAAGTCCGCCAACATTGGTGATAATCATTGGAACTTCGAAATGATAAGCTACCTGACTAACCCCACTTTGAGTCGCGCTTCTGTAAGGTTGGGCAACCACATCAGCAGCCGAAAAGTAGGTGCGAACATCGTCGTTTGGAATGAATTTCGTGTGCAATTTGATCCTGTTTTCGAGCCCATGTTTTGCAATGATATCGAGGTAAGGCGCACTGTCTTCATAAAATTCACCAGCCACAATTAAATCAATTTGTTCATGGCTTTTTGGCAACAATGCCATGGCCTCTAACAAGATATCGAGCCCTTTATAGTTTCGAATGAATCCAAAAAAGAGTAAATACTTTCTTGAGGGATCTAAGTTTAACTTTTCACAAGCCTCAGTTCTATTCAATTTCTCTCCGAAGTTATCGTAAAGTGGGTGAGCGTGATAGCTCGAATTTTTTGCAACTTTTTTATTCGGAAAAATCGTTTGTAAATCATTCAATACCTTCCGACTCATGGCAACAGCTTTATCTAAACTTCCCAAAAAATAATTGGTGAATGGTTTGTCGTAAAAATGCTTTTCATGAGGGATGATGTTGTCGGTAATGGCAATCATCTGGGTATGCCCATTCGACTTTACAATTCGAGCGAATGTGCCAAAACAAGGACCAAAAAACGGCATCCAATATCGAAAGATAATGATATCGGGTTTGATTTTTTTATATTTATAACCAGTTGATATCCAATTGAAAGGATTGATTGAATTCAGTTGAATGTCGATGGTTAAATCTTCTGGTTTTGGGTCGTTTGAATATTGAGATTCGCCTGGAAATAAGAAATTGGGATATTGAAGGCTGAAGGTGAGGAGGGTGACTTTGTTGTGAAGTTGAAGTTCACGCGCCAATCGTTCGTTATAGGTTGCCAAGCCACCACGCAATGGATGTGCAGGCCCTACAATCACAATGTGCTTGTCTTTCCACATTAATTTACAGTTTCTTTGACG
>CAIRMY010000137.1 GCA_903879775.1 uncultured Bacteroidota bacterium | reverse complement strand
ATTTGATTTTGTAAATTTAAGTACAATTGCAACTGGTAATGGTTCGTTGACATATTATTGGGATTTCGGTATTCCGGGTACGAGTACCCAAATGAGCCCGAGTGTTAAATTCACTGGTTCAGGGATGCAGCCGGTAGCGTTGAGAGCAACAAGTTCATTCGGATGCTCCGACGATTCCTTAAACTATGTATATGTCCTTCAAAATCCAGATACAGGTATCATACAAATGGTGAATGCTATTCCTTGTCATGGAATGTCTGGTAAGCTTTCGATACAAGGTACCGGTGGTGCTAGTCCTTATGAGTATTCTTGGAATGGCAACAGTTATTCTTCTAGAAACACATTCGATACGGCTGTAGCTGGATACTATAAAGTGGTGATTAAAGATAAAAACGGGTGTACAAGCTATGGTGAATATAATTTTGCTGAGCCATTGCCTCTATGGGATAGTATTGTGAAAGGTGCCGATGCGAAGTGCTATAGGTCAAGTGATGGAATGGCCGATGTATATCAAACCACAGGTGGTACCTCTCCATATTTCTACAGATGGTATAAAGGTGCAAAAACATACTTTGGCAAGACCTTAACAAATGTTCAAGCCGGCAAGTATTATCTTGTATTAACAGATAATAATGGTTGTTTGAAAAATGATTCAGTGACTATTTTCGAGCCATCTAAACTTGTTCCAACAGTTTTTGTGACCAAGCAAATTAAGTGCTTTGATTCATTAGCTACGGTTGTGGCAACGGCAAAAGGCGGTTCTGCAACCTTAAGTAAAGTAGATAAGTATGATTTTTATTGGGATTATAAAGCTGTTGCAAGTAGTTCTGTAAAAACAGATTTAAGAGCGGGAACTCATAATGTAATGGTTGTTGACTCAAATGGTTGCAAAGAAGTGGCATTCTTTAATTTATCTGAACCAACTAAAATGCTTGTAACAATTGATTCATCAAAAGATGTACGTTGTTACGGAAATTCGAATGGGCAAATTTTCTCAACAGTTACGGGAGGAACACCTGGTTATAAATATAGTTGGATTGATTCTATTGGAAACATCGTTTCAGATAAACGCGTATTGTCTGGTGTGGCTAAAGGAAAGTATAAATTGGCAATTAAAGATAGTCGTGGTTGTCCCGACACTCTCGCTGAAGATGCTGAAATTTTCACGCCGATGCCATTGAACATTATCACAATTGACAATCAAATCATCGATTGTTATGGTGCTAAAACTGGAAAAATTGCTGTATCTGCTAAAGGTGGAAATGGCGAATATAAATACCAATGGTTCATGAAGCCTGCAAATGTATTAGATAGCGTGATTTACGATGTCAAAGCAGGTGGATATTATGTAAGGGTTACAGATAAATTTGGATGTATAAAGGATTCATTGATGTTTGCTACCGAGAGAGCCAAAAATAAAATTGCGCTGATTTCTGATTCGATTAGTTTGTGTGAATTTGATTCATTGAAATTGAATGCGGGTTTAAAAGATAGCATTGCATTCCAATGGAAATATAGAAATGTAACCGGAGTTTGGGATTCATTTGGATGGAACGACAATGGATATCTTGCATTCGATTCTTTCCCAAGAAATAGGGCTGGATATTACCAAATTAATGCCGTAGACCGATATGGTTGTGAAGATTCGGCGAGGATACATGTGCGTGTAAACTTGAATCCAATTGTAACAATAACATCAGATCCTAAAATTGGTTGTATTGGTTCAACGGCCATATTAACTGGTTTGGGTGCAGATACTTATAAATGGTTTAAACCGAGAACCCTTCCAACTTTTGGATATGATACATTGGGATACAATTTTGTATTGCAATTGAGCAATATTCAAAAGAAAGATACGGGTACTTACTATGTATTAGGGACAACGAAAGAGGGTTGTTCCGGTGTTGGAAGCTATGTGCTCAATGTTGGATTGGATAGCATTCAAGTGATGCCTGATACTTCTGTTTGTGAAGGGGGAGTCCTTATCTTGCGTGCCAAAGGTGGTGTGCAATACCAATGGACAGGCCCTAATGGCAATGTAGTGAATTCGCCAAGCTACATCATCAATCCTGCGGATCTCACCGACAACGGAATTTACACCGTGAAAATCTCGGATAAATGGACGTGCACAGGAAATTATACAACACGTGTGAAAATCCAACCTAAACCAAAGGTTGCTTTAACGGATGTCAAAGCTGGAAATTACTGTGAAGGTGAATCGTTGCAATTGATTGCAAACACAGATGCTAATTTGATCGATTGGTCTGGTCCAAATGGATTGAACCTCAAACAAACAACTCAAATCATTGTCAATGTAGGTCAGTTAGATCGTGTGAAACAAGGTACATATAAAGTCATTGGTTATTCAACATACGGTTGTATCGATTCAAGTAGTTCACTCATAAATGTGCGCTCTAAACCTACAGCTGCGTTTGATTTCCAAAAACGTTGCTTGTTCCTAATTCAAAATGAAGCATTCGATATCTTCTCAAATTCTTCTGGAGCTTCTAAATATGAGTACTTATTCGATAATGTTCCAATTGCTTATAAAGCACGACATACTTATACCATTGCCGATACGGGTATACATTCAATCAAATTGAAGGTTACCAATGATTATGGTTGTACTGATGAAATTGAAAAAATGATTGATGTGAAACAGCCAGATTATTTAGAATTGCCAAATGCATTTACTCCAAATAACGATATGATTAACAATGTATTCTATCCAGTGCATACATCTGCAATTACACATTATCGTATGCAGATTTATAATCGCTGGGGTGAAAAAGTGTTCGATGATAAAGACAAACCATGGAATGGTAAAGATCAGTATGGCAATTACTATAATGAAGGTGTGTATGTTGTGATTTTGGAATATGCATCATTCTGTAGCGAAAACCCGAATGAAATTAGCAATCCAAAACGATTCGATGGCAAGCATGGTCCAATTATGAAGGATGTTACATTGCTTAGATAAGTTTAGAAAGTTTAGAGTTTAATGTTTAGCGTTTATTGTTTAGAGTTTAATGTATGGGTTTAAGGATTTAAAGTTTGAACAACCCTAAACGCTAAACCCT
>CAIRMY010000136.1 GCA_903879775.1 uncultured Bacteroidota bacterium | reverse complement strand
CATCAAAGTATGTGACGCTTGCTCATAAATTTCGTAATTCCCAAGAAATCAATGCCGACTTTTTGCGGTGCGAAACAACCAAACAAATTGCGGAAAATGCTCTGTTCGCTATAAAACAATTTGATGGAGTGGATAATTTCGTAAATGTAGTAAATGTCTAAGTCAAAAACCCGGTAGTTTAATACTATCAAAGAAATTCTTGATTGGATTTCCGAAAAAACTATCAACGAAACGAAATATAATTCCAAACCCAAATGCAAATGGGAGTACCAAGAAGAAATTGCGAGTTGAGATTATTATCCTCTTTAAATTGTTACTCGTGTAAGATGAATTTTCTTCAATTGATTTGACTGATTCGTGAATTGAAGATGTTTTCAGCGAACTATTTTCAAGTTTAACTTCAATTGCCTCAATCAACCGCTTGGTTTTAAGAACCTCTTGTTTTAAAATATGTACTTCATTGTTCAAATTGTTTATCTTTTCAATTGCCACCTCAACTTTTTCATTTATAAATGTTGTTTTTGGTATGGCATCTTCAATTTGATTTCGTAGTAAAGGTTGCAAAAATGATTTTGACTCATCAAAACCGATTGTTGTTTCATTTTTAAACTCTGATAGTGATAATTTTATCTCGTTCAAAGCAACCGCCAAATCATGAATGTTTAACTCTTTAGTCTTGCCGGTTATATCCATATTATTTATATCAAATCTTTGAAAAGGATTATTTCTTTTCGTGCTTTCATCAAAACAATTCCGCAAACGATATCCACCGGTGTCCAAATGAATCGTGTCAAATGAACTGGGACAAGTGGATTGAATAATATTCCGATAATTATTAATGCTGGCCTTGTCTTAGGTTTACTATAGTAAATGTGTCGTGTTTTGAAATAAGCAACAAAACACGATATTGAAACGATTAACCGTAAAAGCAGATAAAATGGATACGGCAAAATTGGAATTACTGCGATGAAAAGTAACCAGATTGAAATGGTAAGCAGCGGAATCATTTCAGATAAACAATGGTTTACAACGATTCTTCAAATGATATTTTATTTGAACTCAAAATTTGCTTTAGATTGGATTTTGAAATTGAATAACAATAACTATCATCGGATAACCTGTATTTACCCATCATTTCATCTAAATCATGGGCCATTAAATCAATGTTTCCTGTTTTAATAACAATTTCTTTTTTAAGTGTGTAAGAATATTTTATTGATGAATTTAAATTGCCTATTTCATCGTCTGGTTCTATTTTGCTGCAAATTAATTTCAGGCACCTTGGAAATTGTGTTGATGATGCAAATATGATATTCCCAGGCCGCATATTTTGTTCTGAAATAATTGGAGGAGATTTAATCAAATTGGGTTCTACAATTTTTGTAGTCGCAACATGCGTCAATTGCTCACTATTCCTCGTCTCCCCTGATGTTGAATTTAATTCTAGACTGTCATCATTAAGAGTTAAGATAGATTGGTGGTATTTCTTCTCGTAAACTCCGCTAAGCTTAAATAACAATCCGGCCGGTGCAATGGTGCCAAACATGATAATAAAATTGAATATATTTAGCGGGCTCAAAGCCCAAACCACCTCTTTAATCCCACCTGCGAGATAATTTCCAATAATAGATGCAGTAAATACTAGAAACCATGCCCCAACCCAGATTTGTCCTAAAACTTTGAAAATATTTGAAATCAATTTCATTGTTCCACCATATCTAAATGCTTATTTACTTCTTTGAGACGGCTTTCCAATTGTTCTTTTTCCTTCTTCAATTCCTCAATTGAAACAAAGAATCTCTCTGGACTTTGGTTTTCCTTGAAAACAACTGAGTCTGCTTCGCTGAACCAAACCTTTAATTTGGAATATCGTTCAAATATCCGTTCCATCTGTTCTTTGGAT
>CAIRMY010000135.1 GCA_903879775.1 uncultured Bacteroidota bacterium | reverse complement strand
CTAAAACAATCACCGATAAAGTTTGGTGGGATCAAAACTAATAATAACAAAAAAGATGAAAAAGAATTTTATTTATATGGCATTGATTGCCTCGTTGGCTTTCGCTTCTTGTTCCGAGGAGCCAGCTGCTGTTTCTGAAACAGTAAAAGTTGAATATCCGGTAATTACCTTATTGGGTGCTGAATATGTTTCAATTCCTGTTGGTGGTTCGTTCACCGATTCTGGTGCAACTGCGTTTGATGGTTATACCAATATAACAAAGAAAATTGAACCTTCTCAAAGTGGTGTAGACAATACCACTCCAGGTATGTATCCCGTAATTTATGAAGCAAAGAATAAATATGGATTTTCAAGCCAAGCAGTGCGTTGGGTTGCTGTAACAAACGTTCCATCTTCAGAAGATATTGGAGGGAATTACAAACGTACCAACGGTTGCCCAGTAACCATAACTAAAGTTGCAAATGGGATTTACAAATGCGACAATATGGGTGGTGTACCAGGTGTGCCTGAATATTTATGGGACAACTATTTTGTTCAAATGAATGATTCAACAATCGATTACCCTGAGCAACCAGGACCTTTCGGACCAGTTTCTTCAAAAAGTGAGAAATTGATCAAATCTGGTTCAAACGTTACTCTTAAATGGATTGTAATAGGTGCCGGTTTTGGTACTGCGGTTAGAACATTTAACAGACAATAATTTTAAGTCTAAACAAACAAAAAAGGGGCGTAAGCCCCTTTTTTGTTTTATGGTAGGTTTGTTGATTTTTAACCCTCTAACCTTTTTAATCCTCTAATCTTTCTAATCCTCTAATAGTTTATGATTTATGGCTTTAGGCGGCCATACATTCTTGGGAATGGAATGCTCTCTCTCACGTGCTTTAATTTGCAAACCCATGTCACTACGCGCTCTAATCCAAGCCCAAAGCCAGAATGTGGAACAGATCCAAATCTTCTTAAATCTAAATACCACTCAAACGCTTCCATAGGAAGTTCATGTTCCTTAATTTTTTCAATAAGGTTTTCAACGTTTGTTTCACGTTCACCGCCCCCAATAATTTCACCATAACCTTCAGGAGCCAAAACATCTACGCCACGTGCAAAACGCGGGTTTTCCGGATTGCGCTTGAGGTAGAAAGCTTTCACTTCATGTGGCCAGTCGTAAACCATTACAGGCCTGTCGAACAAACGTGTTAACACAGTTTCATCGCTGCCTCCAAAGTCGTTTCCGTATTCGAAAGTTTTAGCGCTGTTAATCCATTGAGGTATGTTGCGTAAATCTTCTTCTAAGTCAGATTTTTCTTGTTTTAAATTGATGACTTTATTTGTGAAGAAGTTGATTTCTCCTTTTTTCAATCCACCACCGGCAATTTTAGCTTCTTTATCGGCAATTTCGGCTTCAATGGCTTCAACTTGAGCTTGCTTGCTTGCAAGTTCATCTTCTAAGCTTTTTATGCTATTCACACCGTTTACATCTTGCTCACCTTTAATGATGCGCACAGCTTCGTCGTATGTCATTCTTGGGAACTCACCTAAAGAACTTTCCAAAACAGAAATATCTCTTCCAATGGTTTCCAATTCTGATTTGCAGTTTGCAAGCACATCTTTAATGACTGCTTGAAGCATTCCCTCAATACAATCCATATTTTGGAAAATATCGTAGAAAGCCATTTCTGGTTCAATCATCCAAAACTCAGATAGATGTCGGCGGGTTTTAGATTTTTCAGCCCTAAAAGTTGGTCCAAAAGTGTAAATTCTACCCATTGCCATTGCCATTGCTTCACCGTAAAGTTGGCCACTTTGACTTAAATAAGCTGGTTCACCATAGAAATCGGTTTCAAACAAATTACTTGTGCCTTCACAAGCATTGCCGGTGAAAATTGGAGCGTCCATTTGCATAAATCCTTGTTCTTGGAAGTACTTATGAATGCTAAAGATAATGGTATTGCGGATGCGCATGATGGCCCATTGACGGGTACTACGCAACCACAAATGACGTTGATCCATTAAGAATTCTATGCCGTGTTCTTTTTTAGAAATAGGGTAGTTTTCGCTGGTTCCAACTTCTTCAATTTTATTTACTTGAATCTCAATTCCGCCAATTTGTTTTTCATCTAAAAGTACAGTTCCTTCAATGATAACACTGCATTCTAAGTTTAGATTCATGGCGCAATTCAATCCATCTTCTGTTGCAGTTTCGGCCGTAACCACACATTGGCAGAAACCTGTACCGTCCCTCAAAATAATGAATGCAATGCCTTTACCTTCTCTTTTGTTAGAAACCCAACCTTTGAGAGTAACCGATTGCCCTATTTGACTCTTTAAACCTGAAATAAACGATTGATGACTCATAATCTTAATTTCCACAAAGATAATTCTTTTTTTTGGGGCTTTCTATAGGCAGGAGGCTTTCGAATGTTACTTTTTTATTTCAATTGAGTTGCGTTAACTTCGCTGAATCAATGAGCGCTTTCAATAACATCAAGGTTTTAATTCCATCTGGGGCTGGAGCACCTGGTTTTGCTGGAATTATTCGGTGTTTAAGAAAAGACGAACGTATTGAAATATTCGCTGGAGACGTTCAAGAAAATCCGTATGGTAAAGCATTGGCAGATCATTTTTTTGTCATGCCCGCGAGTTCTGCAGATAATTATGTAGAAAAGATTTGCGAAATCTGCAAAAAACATCAAATTCAAGTGTTGCTTCCAATTACAACCCGTGAATTGTTGCCTTTGGCCAAGCACAAATCTGAAATTGAAGCTTTAGGTACAAAAGTGGTTATATCTGATTTGGAGGGACTTGAAATTGCGAACAATAAAGGAAGGTTGTTGCATCATCAAATTAAGCATGAAACCGATATTCCTGTTCCTGATTTTGGTTTTGCAATGGGCAAACAGGGTTTCATTGAAACTGCAAATCAATTATTTGAAATGCATGATAAACTTTGTTTTAAGCCTGTTGAAGGCAATGGCAGCAGGGGTTTTGGGGTTATTGTAAATAAAGTGAATGATGATTTTTTGCATGAAAAAGCTGGCAATGCGGCTTTAACAGTAAAGGAATGGTCGGCAAGAATGCCAAAAGAATTTGAAGACCTATTGATGGTTTGTGCGTATTTACCAGGCGTTGAATACAGCGTAGATTTGTTATGCGACCATGGTAAAGTTTTGGTTTGCGTGCCAAGAACCCGCGATAAAATGATTGGTGGCATAAGCGTTGCAGGCACCTTTGAAAATAATTTCACATTAAAGGCTTTTTGTATGTCGCTGGTGAATCAACTCAAACTTCATGGTCCTATAGGTATTCAATGGAAGGAAGATGCCAATGGAATGCCATATTTATTGGAAATTAATCCTAGGTTACAAGGCACAACTTCCGCTTGTGAATTGGCAGGAGTGAATTTTCCGTTGTTGGCTGTTAAGATGGTTTTGGGTGAAGATTTAGCATTGTCGGGTTTGAAAATTGCATGGGGCAAAAAGTTTGTAAGATATTGGGAAGACGCTGTAATTACTGACGTTTAAGTGATTAAGTGGTTTTGTGATTGCAAAAAAATATTTGACGCTTTCAAAATTGATATTATCTTCGCATGACTATGAGTAACGAAAAACGCAACACTAAAGGATATTGGGCTTTATGCATTATTAGTGGCATCGCTCTTACCTTGACTACCATTTTCTTGCCGCAAGCATTTTGGTTGGGTTTACCTACCTTCTTTGGCGGAATGGCTATGGCAATGGATTGGGTTTAATCCTTTCTTTTTATTTTCATCAGCGCTTTTTGCGCATTTAATAACAAAATTATGGCGAATCAAAATTGGTTTGATTTTGAGAAAGATATTGCTGAATTGTATG
>CAIRMY010000134.1 GCA_903879775.1 uncultured Bacteroidota bacterium | reverse complement strand
CCATTCTATCACCAAGTCCTCTGCATGAGCAAACTGCTTCAATGCCGATTCTAAATTTCGCTTTCCGATGTAACAAAACGGACACATGATGTCCGACCAAATTTCAATTTTCATATTCAAACAATTCTTCGTAAAAACAACAGGAATTTCGACATCACCAGTTCAATACATCCATCAACGCAATACACACAAATCTCAAACGAAATCACTTCACAATCCAACCCCAAAATCGCTTGTGCAACACGGGAATAAAATAGCCCATCAAAGGAACCAAAATCACCGTAAACACCAACGTCTTGCCCAATTGTGGAAAGTCTTTCACCAACGGAAACACCACCGCAAACATGATATTGATCACCGGGTAAACAAACAACCAACTCACAAACATCAACTTCCATTTCTTGGGAGCCGGCGGCATCGCTGCGGGCTTGGCCATTCCATTTTCCAAGGTATTCTTATTTAACTGCCCAGTATTTTCGTTGTTCATGCCGCGAAATTAGGTGAAAAAATACCCTCTTATAAAAAAGAACAAATCAACCCTACAGCTCCTTCACAAACCAACAATCCGTTTGTGGCGTGCTGCCTAATGGAAACTCATCCTAAATAACTGAGCTCAAAAACCTAATATTGAATTAATTAACCTCGGTATACAATTTAGATTCAACAACCAACGTTTACCAATGAAACGATGACATCTCGAAAAATTACCCTCTTATTATTGGCCTCAGGAACATTGTCTATTTGCTCCTATCTGTTGCTTGCGCGAAATACCCATACGCCGCCAATCATGGCTTTAACAAATCCAATCACACACTCCATAGGCGACAAATTGGATAGCTTCAACAACGTTTATGTTTACTTCAACGGCAGTATTGGCCACGTATTAGAACGAAACATCAGTAAAGATGGATACAACCTTGGCTTAAAATATCAGTGCGTAGAATTCGTAAAACGCTACTACTACCAATACTATAAACACAAAATGCCCGATAGTTATGGCCATGCAAAAGACTTTTTCAATAAGCACCTGAACGATGGCGCCTTAAACAAAGGCAGAAATCTTCGTCAATTTTCCAACCCATCTTTTACCAAACCAAAAATTGGCGACATACTTGTTTTCGACGGACACGAGTTCAACCCCTACGGACATGTAGCAATAGTTACCGCCGTTTCAAATGAAACCATCGAGATCATTCAACAGAACCCCGGCCCCACCGCTCCGTCCCGCGAACTATTGAGCCTCACCAAAATTGGCAACCAATACGAAATCGAAGACGGTTTGGGCTGGCTCGGCAAACGCTAACAGCTAAAGTCAAGAGTAGAATCGAAATTCAAAAACCTCTATGTCACTAATAAAAAAAATCAATCAATTTATTGCAGCAGTTTTACCTATTAAAAATAAACATGCCCAATCGTTTGAGAAGGTCATGTTTAAGGATCGATTGATTCGCTACGACCAGCAAATTGAGATGGAATACGAGGCCCTAAAAGATGCCCAATGGTTTCAATTTGAACCTCTTCCCAATAGCACGCCGTTTAAAGCAAGTCCTCTTAAGTTAAAAATAGAAAATAGAGATGAAATAAACCTAAAGTTAAAACAGTTGAAGTTGCTCCGTAAAAAAGCAAATCTATCATCAAAACAATTAATCAAAGGGATTGAATTGTTATTAAAATATGGGGTATGGACCGACCAAATTGTTACATTTTTGGATGATTGTGCGAAAAACGAAGATATTTATAAGAGTGATGACCATTTGATCATTACAACCCTGCTTGAAAATTCAATCAGAGCTGTTCAAAATGAAGACGAAGAGGACTTTGAAAGTTATATAGCCTTTGATTTTGAAAAATATTTCGAAGAGCAATTAAGCCTAAAATTGAAATTAGCGGGATTCCTCGACATTCAATTCAGTCAAACTGTAACACCGTTTTATGGAGATGATCCTGAATCTATTTTGGTGTACAATTTCATCATTGAATATGCCAATCAAAAACGATTTATAAGAATAGAATCCGACGGTGATATTTTTTTACTCTTGCGTTCAATTTTTAATGGAATATTAATGGAATCCGGTTCAACCATGCGATTCTACAGAATTCAATTTTGCCCCTATCCTATTTTATTGGAAAAAGAACTTGCGCTAAATCTCATGAAAAAACATAACATTCTAATTTTCCATGAGAATTGGAGCTTCCCAACTAGCTATCCAGATTTCATTGATTAATAACTTTAAAAAAACATTAATACAAGAAGCCATATTAACCTCTTTACATCCAACCAACGACCTACTGCGTTAGGCCCAACGGAAAGGCATTCTCAACTCCTGAATTCACAAAACCGTATCGGCAACCAATACGAAATCGAAGACGGTTTGGGCTGGCTTGGTAAACGATAACCACAAAACCATTTACGTTTTTAAAGACCAGGGGCCCCACCTTCATGGGGCCCCTGGTCTTTAAAAAAATCTGTAAAATTGTTAAAACTGCTTCATCAACGGAAAATACTCCACCGTTTGCACAAATTGATACAGTGGCAATGACTCCATCAGCTCCTTGGCCCGCGCTTCATCAACGTCTTTAAAAACAATGACAGCGCCATTTCTCGTGGGACGCAAAAACAGATGCTCAATAAGCCCATCCGCTTTCCATGCAGCAATCACTGCCTGTTCGTGCTTGATGATCTCCTGAAAATCTTCAGGCAAATTGTCGGTGGCAATCGTAAAGATTGCTAAGATATTGTTATTCATAATATTATTGATTCATCATAGGATAGTCGATATATCCTTTGTCTTGCCCACCGTACATCGTGGCCCTATCTGGCTCAGCCAATGAAGCATTTTGTTCAAAACGTTCCGGCAAATCCGGGTTAGCAATAAACAACGTACCATACGATATCATTTTCGCAGTGCCCTCTACCAAAGCTGCTTCACCCGTTTCCTTTGTAAATCCACAATTGGCAATAATCGGATGCTGTGACCCTCCACCAAAATACTCAACCGCATTTGCCGGGTATTGCGGGTACTGATCCGCAGGAAATGGTACATTCATGATGTGTACATAAGACAACGGCAAATGGTTCAATGCCTCAATAAGCATAGTAAATTGCCCTTTGGGGTCCTGGTGAACGATATTGTTGTAAGTGCTCGTAGGCGAAATTCGGATGGCCACTTTGTCTGGCCCAATAGCCGAGCACATTTCATGCATGATCTCTATCACAAATCGATTGCGATTGGTGTGATCACCCCCATACTGGTCCGTTCGTTGATTGGCGCTCTCAGCCAAAAATTGATTGGGCAAATACCCAAACGCAGCATGTAATTCCACCCCATCAAAACCCGCTTCCATGGCATTGATTGAAGCTTGTCTATATTCCAACACAATGGCTTGAACTTCTTCTGTGCTCAACGCCCTTGGCACTTCATAATCCTTCATCCCCTCCATCGTGAAATGTTGCTGACCCTGAATTGCGATGCCAGACGGTGCAACAGGAATTTCACCCTGCTTCACAAGCGAATGCCCCACGCGACCCGTATGCCACAACTGCGCATAAATAATACCGCCTTTGGCATGAACCGCATCCGTAACAGATCTCCAAGCCTCAATCTGTTCTTGATTATAAATTCCAGGCGTGAGCGGACTTCCAGTCGCCTGAACGGAAATATTTATGGCTTCACTGATAATGAGGCCGGCACTTGAACGTTGCTCGTAATACAATTTGGTTGACGGACCAACAACACCGGCAAAACTTGCACGTGAGCGTGTCATTGGAGCCATTGCAATGCTGTTTTTCAATGTAGCGCTGCCAATCTTTATGGGTTCTAGGAGTTTCATTTTGTATATTGCTATTTGCTTGTTCAAGGCAAACCTAGTATAATTGCTTTACTTTTGAAAGTAGTTACACGTTTGTATAGTAGTAACACAATATAAAGCAATGCCCATAATCAATTCATTATAAACAGTCACAAAATGAAAATTTCAGAAAAATCTTGCTCATTGAGAGACGTATTGGACATAATCGGTGGAAAATGGTCAATGCCCATCATCTATATGCTATCGAAAGGCACCATGCGTTTTAAAGAATTAGAGCGAAGCATCGAAGGAATCAACACCCGCATGTTGGTAAAGGAATTAAAAAACATGGAACTCAATGGGATACTTACAAGACAAGTATTTGCAACCGTCCCACCCACCGTGGAGTATACACTCACAAACAAAGGAGAAAAACTCTTGCCTAGCATCGTATCCCTGCACAATTGGGGTCAAGAATTCGCTAGTTAAGCCACTAAATCCCTAAAACAATCGCTTCACAAACCAATAATCCGTTTGTGGCGTGCTCCCCAATGGAAAGTCATTTTCCACGCCAGAATTCACAAACCCATGCTTCTCGTAAAACCCTCGCGCACGGAAGTTGTATTCCCAAACCGACAAATACATCGCACGGT
>CAIRMY010000133.1 GCA_903879775.1 uncultured Bacteroidota bacterium | reverse complement strand
TTTAAATGAAAAATATTCTCAGTTATATTTTAATTATGATTGGTGCAAATTACAGTTTTGCCCAAATAATAGAACCAATTCAAACATTCTCAACTGCTCGAACTGCCTATAGAAAATCAACTCAATCAACAACAAATACAATGTTGTTCCAAGGGAAGGATATGACAACCAACTCTAACTTTTCTGTTGAATATGAACAGGTTATAAAAAAGGCTGATAAATTTCAAATCATTCAAATAAATAACAAAAAATACGAAGGCTTTGTTGATGTCATGGGGAATAAGCAAGAAATTAAAGATAAGCCCGATAATCTCAAACCAATTACAATTCATATTCAACAAAATGGCATTATAGATTCTGTGATTGCAACTGAAGAAATGGCCAACCAACTGAAACAAACAATTTCAGGTAGAATTGAAAAAGGCAAGCCCAACCCTCACTTTTTAAATGTAAAATCCACCAAGAAAATTGGAGATAGCTGGATAGATAGTTCCTATTATAATGATGATAAAAATTACCATATCATTCATTATAAATTCGACAAGCAAATAGATAATTCGATGGTTTTAACATACACAGGTGAAATCAAAATGCTTACAAATTATGAACAAAATAATGTTCCATTTCAAACTGATGTTATTGGCATTACAAATGGCACAATATATGTAGAACCAACAACAAATTACATTTTAAAATCTGAAGGAACAATGAACCTCGAAGGAAGAATGATTGTAAATGCGAATGAATTTCCTGTTGTTATCAAAGGTTCATTTACTGACCAAATCAAAAAATAAGAAAGAAAAATCTTGCATGGCTGAATCTTTCTATTTGCAATCATAAATATTCTTCCATATTCAAAGCTTTATTTACTTCGTCAAACGAATACCCTTTTGAGAGTAAATATCTTTGCGTTTTTATTTTTTTCTCAAAATCAGTGCCTTCCTTTAAGGTTTTCATCTTCTTCTCTGCAAGTCTTTGGATGGTTTTGATATAGTCTTCAAACTTTATTTCCTGTATTGACGATGAAATTAACTTCTGATTTATGCCTGCAAGCTTAAGTCCCTGACTAATTTTTTGCTTTCCCCAAGATTTGATTTTAAACTTGCCTTTGACGTAGGCCTCTACAAACCTTTCTTCGTTTAAAAAATTTGACTGTATCAGTTCTACGAGGATTTCATTTGAGTCGCTTTCTGATAAACCATACGATCTACATTTATCAAACACCTGTTTGTGACTCCTTTCTTGGTAAGCACAATACTTTTCCAATTTGGGTTTTGCTCCTTCCTTACTATAGGTTTTTGTCAATTTCTTGTCGTACATTTCAAGTATAAAATACAAAATTAAGGGAACATTTCAAAAAAAATTGCACGATGTAATCAACATTTGATTCGCACATTTGCGAAAAAACTGACAATAAGTGTTTTATTCGTTCATTCAAACTGACAAATTTTCATCTTTTAAAATTTGGAATACAACTTGTAACTGAATTGAATATGAAAACAGGACAAATTTCAGTACAATCGGAAAATATTTTTCCAATCATTAAAAAGTTTCTTTATACCGATCAAGAAATATTTTTACGTGAACTTGTGAGTAATGCTGTAGATGCAACTAAGAAATTATCAACTTTATCTCGTGTTGGTGAATTTGAAGATTCCATTCACGATTGTAAAGTTGAAGTGAGTATTAATGAAAAAAAGAAAACCATAACCATTTCTGATAATGGCATTGGTATGACCGAAGAAGAAGTTGAAAAATATATCACACAACTTGCATTCTCAGGGGCAACTGAATTTGTAGAAAAATGGAAAGATAAAGAACCAGACCAAATGATTGGACATTTTGGTTTAGGCTTCTATTCTGCCTTTATGGTTTCTAAAAATGTAACCATTGTTACAAAATCGTTTCAAAAAGGATCAGAAGCAGTTGAGTGGAATTGTGACGGTACAACATCATATACATTAGACAAAGGGAAACGCAAAAAACGTGGAACAGATGTAATTTTACACCTCACCGATGAAGATGCTGAAGTTTATCTTTCTACTTGGAAAGTAAAAGAGCTACTTAAAAAATACTGTAGATTTCTACCAATTCCTATTGAATTTGAAGGTGAACAAATTAACAATCCGAATCCTATTTGGACAAAAAAACCAGCTGATTTAACAGATGAAGATTACAAGAAATTCTATGAAGAATTGTATCCAATGCAAGAAGCACCTTTGTTTCATATTCATATAAACACTGATTATCCCTTCAATTTAACTGGAGTACTCTATTTCCCTAAAGTAAATCAAGCTTTAGATAACCGAAAAGATAGGGTACAATTGTATAGCAATCAAGTATTTGTAACCGAAGATGTAAAAGATGTATTGCCAGAATATTTAGTTCTATTGCAAGGTGTGATTGATTCACCCGATATTCCGCTGAATGTAAGTCGTAGCTCACTACAAAGCGACACAAACGTCAAGAAAATTACAGCACACATTTCAAAAAAAGTTAGCGATAAACTACAAGAACTTTACAATAAAGATCGCTCAGATTACGAATCTAAATGGGAATATTTAGATCTAATTGCGAAATATGGTATGCTTAGTGATGAAAAGTTTGCCGACCGTATGAAAGATGTTTGTTTGGTTAAAACGACCGAAGGCAAATTAAATACTGTGCAAGAATGGATTGACCACTGCAAAATCAATCAAACAGATAAGAATGGCGATTCAGTTGTACTTTATACAACAGACGCAAATGCTCAACATATGAGTATTAAATCGGCAAAAGATATGGGTTATGAAGTGATTCTTCTAGATGGTACTTTAGATGTTCATTTTGCGGGATTTGCTGAAAGTAAATATGAAAAAGTAAAATTTAGATGTGTTGATGGCGCACCGATTGATCAACTCATTGAAAAAGATATTACCATTGAATCTGTTTTAAGTAAAGATCAACAAGAAACCATTGAAACTGCCGTAAAAGGCATTGTCAATGAGTTGGCTTTTGATGTGAAAATTGAATCTCTACCACCTCAACAAGAATTCATTAGCATTCATAGAAGCGAATGGGAAAGAAGAATGGATGAGTATGCCAAAATGGGACAGTCAATGCCATTCGGTGACTTAGGATTGAAAAAACAATCATTGGTTATCAATTCAAATAATGAATTGGCGCTAAAGATACTCTCTAAGAGTGAATCTGAGCAAAAAGAAGATTTACAGTATTGTTTAGATTTGGCACTCTTAGAAAAGCAACAACTCAAAGGTGAAGCTTTAGAAAGATTCATTAAAAAAGCGAAGAATCTATTATAATATAAAATTACCCCATAAAAAAACCCTTGATAACTCAAGGGTTTTTTTATGATTTAAGCAACCTTGTAATTAGTATTTTTTAATTTCAGTAATCACTTTAAATTTTTGAGACTTAACCTTGTTTTCAAAAGGTTGCCATTCTTTTTCAATAAATAAATTTACACGATTTATAATGGTGTTTAATTCTTTCTCAATTAAGGATAAAGATGATTCCATATTTCCACCCAATTCACTTCTTTGAAAAATATATCCATTCGCCTGATCCAACAAAGTATTTAATCGAATTGTAGATTCTTCATAATATGTAATTTCTTCAGACAGCATGAATAACGATTTTAGCGTTTTAAGACTATCTTGAAACCTAGATTTATTCTTTTGAATGTATGTTTTGATAGAATCTGATTCCCAAGATAATTCAGACAAAGAAACTAAATTTTTGTCCATGGACTTAAGTCCCTCAAAAATTTGATAGCCCTTTTCAACCAAAGGCTTAAATTTCTGAATTGCCAAGGATTGGCTTTCGTAAACCCTTTGATTAAAATCATTCATAGGATACTTTACCTCAACCAAAACACTATCGAACCGCTGCAATTTTTGTTGAATCACCAATTTATATTTGCCCGGTTTAACAATCCTTCCACTTGGCAATGTTTCTTCAGGTTTTGGTGTTTGATGGGATGGAAAATAAAAACCATCTTCAATCATACGCCACTGAATTCTATAAAACCCAGTGCTATCGAATGAGAATTTATGCTTCCTAATTTGCTTATTTTCACTATCAAAAACCAATCCCTCAAAATCTTGTTTCTGCCAATCACCATCTTTCTTTGTTGAATTTACATAAATGCTCAAATTGCAACCATATGGTTTATTTGGGGCCGTCCAAACTCCATCAGCACCAAATCGCATACCTGCAGATTGCATATAATCAACCACATAACCATGAGTTGCACTGAGTATCTCAATTGTTTTTGAATGATTCAATTTCTGTGTGAATTTTCTTAACACAGAGATATCGTCGATTACCCAAATCCCTCTACCAAAAGTACCAATAACCAAGTCATTTTCAATGGATTGAAATTTAATGTCTTGAACCGGACAAGATGGAAACTTTGTCCATTTTTTCCAATTATTGCCACCATCAAAACTCACCCAAAGCCCTTGATCTGTTCCCAAAAAGACAAGATTTTTATCAATTGGATCAATATGTACCGATAACGAATATCCTTTTACATCAGGAGTTATCATCGATTTCCATGTAATTCCATTATCTGTAGATAGAAACAAATAAGGTTTCCAATCATTCTGACGATAATTATTTGCAACCACCCAAATATCTTCCGTCAACTTTCCTCCGGCCCTATTTGTATCGATTACAATCATAGGAATCCAGGCATTTTTTGGCAAACCTAAAATGTTTTTGGTTAAAAGATTCCATGATTTAAATCCATCGGTCGACATTTGGACTTGCCCGTCATCGGTTCCTATTATAACCTTTTCTTTCGGATTTATTGGACTTGGCGCTATGCTAATTATGGTACAATAATTCTCAGCACCTGTTGCATCGATCGTCAATCCTCCACTTTTTTCTTGATGTAATTTTGACGTATCATTTGTTGTTAAATCTGGCGATACCACCTTCCAACTGATTCCTTTATTATCGCTTAGATGTAAAAATTGACTGCCAAAATATAGAGCATTAGGGCTTCCCGGAATTGTTGCAATTGCTGCATTCCAATTGTATCTTAAATTCTTTATTGTTGGATGTACAGGTTTGATAAAGGTTGTTTTTTGTGTTTTTAAATCATAGTGGTAAACATTTCCACCCTGATACATTGCATAACCCTCATCGCTATTTCCTTCAACTGGAACAACATCAAATCCGTCGCCAAATAATAATTCCTGCCAATGATGATTTTGAATCCCTCCATGTTTGAAAAGAAAACCAGGACCAACCCAACTTCCATTGTCTTGTAAACCACCGTAAACATTATAAGGTATTTTTTGATCCACGTTTACATGGTAAAATTGACCAATCGGAATATTCTCCGCAAAACGCCAAGTCAATCCACCATCATAAGAGATATTTAAACCACCGTCATTACCATTGATCATAAACTTCGGATCATCAGGATTAATGTAAAATGCGTGATGGTCGGGGTGAATATGCCCCCAATCTGCCAATATTTCCCAGTTTTTGCCGCCATCTTCACTCTTGGTAATTTGACTCCAAATGCTATAAACTCTGTTCTCATTTGTAGGGTCCACATAAATATCAGAATAATAAAACGGCCTATTTCCAATGTTGGGGTTTTGCGTTATTTTATTCCAGTTTTGTCCACCATCGTTACTTCTATATAGCGTATTTTTTTCCGTTTCAACCAATGCATAAATCCGATCCGATTGATTCAACCCAATAGCCAAACCAGAACGACCAATGATACCCTTTGGCAAACCGTTTTTCTCTCCCAATTTTTCCCAAGTAATGCCTCCATCGCTGGATAAATAAATTGCACTTCCCTTTCCTCCACTTCTATATGTAAATGGTTTTCTTTGGTAATCATACATACATGCAAACAACTTGTTTGGATGATTCTGATCCATCACCAAATCACCGCATCCAGTTGTATTGTTCGCATAAAGTACTTTTGTCCACGTGAGTCCTCCGTTATCACTCTTGTAAACACCCCTTTCCTCATTAGGACCCCAAATGCTGCCCATGGCACCCACAAAAATTTGATTTGGGTTCAGTGGATTGATTACAATTCTATGTATGGTTTTCGTTTGTTCTAAGCCAATAAATTTCCAAGTTTTACCAGCATCTAAACTCTTGTATATGCCTTTTCCACTATTGTGACTATTTCTAGGATTCCCCTCACCTGTACCAACGTACACAATATTTGCATTTGTTGGATCAATTGCAATTGAACCAATACTTTGCACATCCATCTCGTCAAAAATTGGCTTCCAGGAAATTCCCCCATTTTCGCTTTTCCAAACTCCACCACTCGCAGCTCCGCAATAAATAGTGTTTTTATAATTGAGGGATGCTGTACTCCTTGGAACTGCAATACTCGTAATTCTACCACTCATTGCAGCAGGCCCAATATTCCTTAAAGGCATGCTTTGCAATACTTTATCTACTTGAGCATTTAAAACGAAAGTTGCAAATATTGCAATACTTAGGAAGAATCTTTTTTGCATATTTTCAAAATTAACTAAAATTGAGCAAAATGTAATTTAACAAACATTTTAAACATTTTAACGATGAATACAATTGCGCGAACATCTTTAACCTAATTTTGTGTATACATGTTAAAAAGTAAGCTTTTCGCACCGTACATATTTTTTGCAATTTTTATTCTCATTGACCTTTATGTATGGCAAGGAATTAAATTTCTACTCAGAAATTCTAGTCCTAAAAAGTTTAAAATTACCAAAATCATCTACTGGAGTTATTCAGCGTTAATTTATATTGCTTTCATCTTAGGGAGTGTAGCTCATTTAAAACCGACATCTTGGGGTAAATTTGTTGGAGCATTTGTTTTGTTCATCATTATTTGCAAAATCCTGTATGTCCTATTTCTAATTTTTGATGATTTACAAAGAATCACCAGACATACATTACATTACTTCAAGAAAAAAAGAAATGCCGAAATAGCAAACAACGAGCATGGAATCACAAGATTAAAGTTTTTACATTACATGGGCCTTGGGATTGGAGGACTTTTCATCAGTGGAGCAGTTTGGGGAATTTTCAAAGGGGCTCACAATTATATTATCCATAGAAAAACACTAAAAATTGATGGACTTCCTGTGTCTTTTAAAGGACTCAAAATCATACAAATCTCAGACATCCATTCTGGAAGTTTTTGGGATAAAGAAGCCGTTATAAAAGGAATTGAACTGATTAAAAAGGAAAAGGCCGACATGGTTTTCTTTACTGGCGACTTAGTGAATGATACTTCCAAAGAAGTTGAACCTTGGATCGATGTTTTTAAAGAAATAAAAGCACCCTTGGGTGTGTTTTCAACTCTTGGAAATCACGATTATGGAGATTATGTGCAATGGAATTCTCCCGAAGATAAAATTCAAAATCTGAACGAAATGATTCAACACCACAAATCTCTTGGATGGGATTTACTCATGGATGAACACCGAATTATTGAGAAAAATGGTGAAAAAATTGCGGTTTTAGGCATTCAAAATTGGAGCAACGTAGGAAGATTTCCAAAATATGGTGACTTAGAAAAAGCATATAAAGGAACTGAAGATATTCCTGTGAAGTTGCTCTTAAGCCATGATCCTACACATTGGCGTCAGCAAGTCTTAAACCACAAACCTGATATTAAAGCAAGTTTTGCCGGTCATACACATGGAATGCAATTTGGAGTTGATACTGCTTTTTATAAATGGAGCCCCGCCAAATTCATTTATCCAGAGTGGTTAGACCTTTATACTGAAAACAATCAGCATTTGTACGTGAATAGAGGATTTGGTTATTTAGGATACCCTGGAAGGATGGGTATTTATCCTGAAATTTCAGTGTTTACACTTGTTTAATTCTGTTTCAAAACTATAAAACTTTCAGCTCCTATTTGGTTTGTCAATTCATGCCCATTCGCCAAAAGAATTTGGACATTATTCCCTATTTCTTTGATTTGTTTTATATCAATTTCTTTGTTGCTAGTGTTAAACACAAAAATCAATTTTGATCCAAAATAATTCCTTTCAATCATCAGAAGTGTTGGCGATATAGAATTAATTTTACAGTCGCCATATTGCAAACATATTTCAGACTTTCTAAGCTCTAACAATTTTGTGATCATAGATAAATGTTTCTGTTCTAAGAAGGCAATTGTATCATTTTTACCACCAAAACGCATCATTCTTCTGCAATCTGGATCATTGGCTCCTGGCATCCCAATTTCATCGCCATAATAAATTACAGGCACTCCTGGAACGGACACCATAAACGCTTCTAAATTTTGTAAGCGCTGATACGCTAACTTGTCTTGTACTTGAATATTCCTATCCCAACCAACTTGCTTAAAATTCTCTCCATCTTTTAAACTTCCATCTGCCAATGAAATAAAACGAGGTCTATCTTGATTTCCTGTAATATTTCCCATCGTATGATGTGAACCATAATTTTTCTTACTATCGTTTGCAATGTCTGCTAAATTTTTGCAATTGCCATTCACATTTTTAAATGTTGAAACAGCAGCATCATATAAATTAAAATCAAATTGCGCATCTAACAATCCAGAACCAATATAGGAACCAATTAACTCAGGACTTCCATATGTTTCACCAATTTGATACATGTTCCTATTTTGAGGGATTAAAACCTGTGTCTTCAATTTCTTAGTCAATGTCCTCCAAAATACATCTGGTATATGTTTTGTAGCATCATGCCTAAAGCCGTAGATAGGATAATTCTTCATCCACCAAACTGCGCTATCGGTCATTGCTTCTACAACCTCAGGTTTGAAAAAGTTGAATGTTGGCATAAAATCATCGAACCATGTGGTTAAACGGTGATCATCCCAACGCTCTGTGTTCTTGGTACCATCTGGTAAATACAAAGAAGTATACCAATCTGGGTGCGACTTAAACAAAGGGTGATCTTGATGAATATGATGCGCCACATAATCTAACAATACGTTAATTCCATTTTTTTCTGCCGTTTTTATAAAATTCTCCAATTCATTTTTGGTACAAAATCTTGAATCGGTTTCAGTTGATGAAATAGGCCAATATCCATGATACCCACTGAATTTTGTCTGTGGATTTTTCCATTCACCCCAAGGTCCTTCTGGATTTTTAACCACTGGAGAAACCCACAATGTATTAATATTCAATTTTTTGAAGTATCCATCTTCTATTTTCTGTGTCAAGCCAGCAACATCTCCACCCCAAAAATCAACCTTTGAATTTACATCCGCCCTATTTAATGGTTTATTGTTCAACGCATTTCCATCCTTGAAACGGTCAATCATGGGATTGTATATTATGAGTGTCCTA
>CAIRMY010000132.1 GCA_903879775.1 uncultured Bacteroidota bacterium | reverse complement strand
CAATTCTACTTGCATCATATTGCCCCATTACATTGGCATCGCTTCCAGAATTTTTCTGGGTAAATCCCTTGCTCAAATCAAAACGGAATCCATCTATATGAAATTCCTCCAACACATACTTCAAAATGCGTTTTACGTAGTATTTTGTTGCCGAACTTTCATGATTTAAATCGTTGCCCACATTGAAAGGATGCATGGCAATTGGATTGGCATAAGGACTATTAGACGAAGGTCTGGAATTCACATCATCCCAATACATTTGGCAAATAGATGCTGATCCAAAAGCATGATTGAAAACCACGTCCAAAATAATTGCAATACCTTGTTGGTGTGCCGCATCTATCAGTGATTTCAAAGCGTCACGAGTTCCATAAAACTTATCAATGGCCATGTGCGAAGCGGGATTATATCCCCAGCTCGAATTTCCCTCAAATTCAAAAACAGGCATCAATTGCAACGCCGTAATTCCCAATCGCTTCAAATAGGGCAAAGAATCTTGAACCGATTTAAACGTTTGGGCTTTGGTGAAATCGCGGATCAAGCATTCATAAATCACCAACTTGTCTTTTGAGGGACGGTTGAATTTCATTTTGCTCCACGAAAAGCTAGGTGCCCCAGGCTGCATCACGGTAACCCAACCCGAAGTTTTGTTTTTGGGATAAGGTTTCAAGTTTGGATAGTTCGCTGCCGGAATTCCTTCATCATCCCACTCACTCAACATCAATGGACTAAATGGATCAGCAACGCGCAATTTTCCATCTATAAAATATTGATAACCCACTTCTTGCTTTGGAGTGAGTCCTTCAATTTTTGTCCACCACAATGCTTTTGAGGGATCAAAATTCATGAAATACTTTGTATCGGGTTGCCAGTTTGAAAAATCGCCAATGGCATAAACATAGTTTTTATATGGGGCATAAAGCACCAAATAAACGGTTGAATCGTTGATATAATTGATACCTTGTTCCAACCCAGAAGGAACTGCAAGCGAGGTAACATTTGGATTCACAATATAAGAAATGCTGTCGGAAGAAGTTTCGCTACCAACTGTAGCAACAATTTTAATCTTATGGGTACCCAAAGTGAAGTTAGTGAAACTCGCCTGAATGCTGTCGTTGGAAGGCAAAGTACGAAGCAAATTCCCATCGTAATACAGGGCTATTTTGGCGCTTTTACTGGTATAGGCATTCACATTTAAAATATCGGTGGTTTTCCCAATGGTGGTTTTTGCCTCCGGCAAAGTGATTTTCAATATCAAACTAGATGCCGCTGAATAAACGGGCGAAAAAATATCACCACCATTTGCACTACGGCCAACAATGCTTCCATCTTGGTTTCTAAAAACAAACGACAATTGTTGAATGGTTTCGTTGGGAGCAAAAGCCCCTGCTTGGGTATAAAAGCTCTTCATGTGGTAACGGAGTTTCCATTTGTCGTTGCCCATAGAAATCATTTTCACCCTAGCGTCTGCAGTTCCCCAAGTTCCAACAACGTATTTCCAATTGGCACTTGAAGTTGACAAATTGGTGATTACACCTGCATGCGCATACACCTGTGTTGCTCCTTTCAAAGCTCCGTTGCCCAAAGCAGCATCGAAAACCACTGTAATGGTATCGGTTTCTTTTGGAAATACAGGATCAATAGTAACAACCTGGCTGTGCAAAGCATTTGACAATATTGCCAAGCCAAAGAAGCATAAACTTTTAGGGAAAATAAATTTCATTTAGAATAAGTGTTAATATGACGCAAAGTACAATATTTTTTTTGATAATTATGGAGGTATGAATTATTTTTTACATATTGCAAGTGCAATGAGTAAATTTCTAGAACCGGGTACTATTTTGATTGCCGAACCATTCATTACCGATGAAACATTTTTCAGAAATGTGGTTCTTATCATTGACGACAATGATGAGGGAACTTATGGCGTGGTAATCAATGATTCATCGAACTTACTCATGAAAGCCGCGAGTGAAGAAGACGGAAGTGAAATTAGCTTGAAATTGTATTTTGGGGGACCCATGGAATCCAAAAAAACAATGAACTTTTTACATAGCTGCAGCGACATCAAAGACACCCTATCTATTGGAGATGGTATGTATTGGGGTGGCGATGCGCATCAAATCATTGCCAAGCACCAAACAGGTGAGTTAAACGAAAGTAATGCAATTGCCATTGCTGGATATTGTGGTTGGGGTCCTAAACAATTGGAAAAGGAAATCGAAGAAAAAACTTGGATTGTTTCTAGTTTCAAACGCGTTTACATGTTAATGAATGCGCAGTTTGTTTGGAAAAAGTGTTTGTCTGATTTGGGCGGAGAATACACTTGGTTGGCACAAGCGCCAAACGACGTACAATTAAATTAAAAGGTTTTAATTCTTTATTGGCAATTCTACTTTAACCCGAATTCCAATTTCAGATAATTTTTCAAAAAGAGATCGCATTTCAATCATTTCAAAATGGGTATTTGCAAGGCATAAAACAATTGAAAATTGATCTTTAGAGGTCATTTTTATTGAACGTTTTTCTCTAATTTCTTGTATTTTCACAAGAACAGAATCAAGAGAAATACCCGTTTGGTTTGAATCTATTGCCAAGGTATCATTGCTTTCCTGAGTTTCAGTAAGCAGATATTTGTTTTGTGAAAGGTACCAAAGTTTCAACCCAGAAGTTTTATTGGTTAAATTAACGGTATCAACAAGGGTCACTTGCGCAAAAATTTCCCCCGTAAAAAACAACGAGAGTAGCAATAAAAGGAAGCGCAAATAAACCGACATATTCAAAGAATTAAACGTCAAAGTTACACGAAAGGCCTTATACAATCGCGATAATGATGAACAAAAAGACTTATCTTTGCAGTACCGATTGGGGTTGATCGGAATCGACGGGATGAATGGACGCGGTGTAAGCAGGTAGTGCTTTGGATTTTGGCACTTTAATATCAATTTTCAAAAATTTAAGAGGCGAAAACAATTTTGCCATGGCTGCCTAATCCGAGTGATAGGTTAATGCCATTTACTTCGATTCTCTATACTCGTGCCGAGAATCACCAGAAGTAATCGACCCGCACGGGTATGTTTCTGAAAAGTTGGCGTAGGAAACATTATTAGCCAAATAAGAGGTAACGTTGGCCAGGGGAGAGCCGGCCTACTTCCGAAAATAATCTCACCCTAAACCTGTAGAAAGCGCCAGCTTTCGCATCTCCGGACGGGGGTTCAATTCCCCCCAACTCCACACTGAAAAAGCCCCGCAATTTTGCGGGGTTTTTTATTGGGTTAAAGCTAGCCAAATGGAACATTTGAGCGCAGCGAATACCCAATAAAAATCACATGCATAGCATGTGGCTTTTTCCGTGTTCGGCACCCACCTCAGGAATCACCGACCAAAGGGAGGTAGTCCCCCCAACTCCACACTGAAAAAGCCCCGCAATTTTGCGGGGTTTTTTATTGGGATAAAGCTAGCCAAATGGAACATTTGAGCGCAGCGATTACCCAATAAAAATCACATGCTGTGCATGTGGCTTTTTCCGTGTTAGGCACCCACCTCAGGAATCATCGAACGAAGTGAGATAACTCCCACCCAACTCCCAATTGCGAAGCAATTGTTTTTGTTGTAGGCACCACCAAAATGGAATCACCGAACGAAGTGAGGTAGTTCCATTAAACTGAAATTTAATGTTTAGCGTTTAATATTTAAAGTTGTAGTTCAGCAATTGTTTTTCATTGTATGAACAGAAACCAATCTTTGGAATCAAGGCAGTTCCATTGTTGCTGGAAAAATAAAATTAAAGTCTTTGTTTTTTGAATTTAGGAAAAAAAGGATCTTTGTTTTTGGAGTTCATTAATAAAAATTGATAGAGTTCCTCTTTGGTATACATTCTGGCCATTGCGGCATGGTTATGTCTCTTAAATACTGTAAATAAGAGTTTATTTGGATTGCATTTTTGAATAGATTTAACCATTTTTAATGATTCACGAAAAGGTACAGCTTTGTCTCTTTTTCCATGAGCTATCCATACAGGAATTGTCGATAAATTACAGCCATCATTTAAATTCCCGCCTCCGCAAAATGCAGCGGCTGCAGAAAATATTTGAGGGTATTTGCCAGCTGTGTGTAAAGTTCCATAGCCACCCAGGCTCATCCCAGTGATGGCAATTCGATTTGTGTCGACTTTATAGTTTGTGGTGGCTGTTTTTAAACATTTAATGACACTATCTGGATTCCATGAACTGCTTCGTTTTACTTGTGGCGCAATGATAATTGCAGGAATTTTCCTGCCTTTTTTAATTTCAGAAATTAGTCCATATTTCGTTACAAGGTTTAAATCAGTTCCACTTAATGACCTTCCATGAAGGAATACAATAACTGGCCAATTGGCAGTGCTATCGCTGTAAAAGTTTTCAGGTAAATAAAGCCAATATGGATATGGAGAGTCGGAGTTGTGAATTGTTTTTAATTCGTCAGGTTGCGAATGCAAGGGATGCATTAAAAGAGTCACAACTCCAATTGCCAATTTTCGCAGCCAATATTTTATTCGATTTGAAAGCATAATAATCTGTTCCCTCTAGCTGGTTGTATAATGAAGTTTTTCCATGCAATTGGTGAAGATTCAAAAGTATTGCCAATATTTTTTTTGTATATAATTTCACCTGTTTCAGCATTGAAAATGTATACATTTCCACCAACATCGGCCAAATAAATATATCCATTGCCCGATTGATCATACAATAAAATTGGAGATACCCAGCTATATTGATTTAATTGTATTTCATATTTTAATGTACCTGTTTCCTTGTTGATACAAACCAACTTCCCTGATGTTGATTTGCCCAATCTAGAAAACACTGTCCAAACATAAGATTTCATTTTTCCTTTGCCAATACAACAAGTGCTTAATATTCCTCCGTTATTTGGTTTTTTACCAAAAACAGAGTTGCAAATTTTAGAGTATTTCCATACCAATTTGCCTGTTAAGCCATTCAATTTAGAAAAAGAAGATTTACCGCTATCGCCTTGTTTATCTACTTCATTTCCAATATAAATAAATGGAACCCCATTCTCAATATCTACAACCGGTGTTGCATCATTATCGTCACCACTTGCATAATGCCATCTAGGCTTCATATTATTTACATCAAAACAAATGACAGTTCCCCCGTTATCGGTCATGTAGATTAAATTTGCAAAGGCTGAGGGACTAGATTCTGTGCCTTGTTTAGATGGTACGGTAAAACGATAGTGCGCCTGTGCCAATTGGTTAATGCCTTTATCGGTAGATTGCCCAAAATAGATCACCCCGCTTTCTGTAGGCCAAATAAATTTGGCATCTTTGCTAAAAAGTGGAGAGGCATCACTGGCACCCCAACCTCTAAATGCATAGCTACTCGGAGTTTTTTCTTCATGCAGCAGTTTACACGTTTTTAAATCAAAACACCTCCAATGGAATCCTCCACGGTGGGGAACCCCTTGACCAACAAGTAAGAATCTCTTTAATGGGTCAACGCTTGGTGTGCCTTTTATAGGATTTGCTATATAAATAGGTTCTCTGGTTTTTTTCCCTGTTTCGAAATCAAGAAAATAAATGTAACCGCTTAAAGAAATTTGCACAATTTCTTTAAGCTCTTTATTTCTAGATTTATATGCATCAAACAATGAATGAACATCTTTGCATTCTTTGGCTGACCAATTCAGTAAGAGTGGTTGACCTGTCCATCCTGCACCTCCACCCCAATAACCGTATCTTCCTTTTAAAGTATCAACATTTGTTTGAAAATCCCAAAGCAATTTTAAAGATTTTGGAGTAAATTCTAATTCTCCAATTACAGGTGAATTTCTTTGATTTCCACCCCTAAAGGTGAGAATATCCAACTTGTTTTCATTGTCGTAATCAAAAATTACATGTTTCCAATCTGGTATTGAATTGTTCTTGAATTCCCAACCAACCAAACTGTCGTATTGAGCTGGAAAGGCTTGTAATTGTTGAGATACTTGAATTGAAGGTTTAGATTTAACTGTAGCACTATCGTTTAATTTTTTGGAACTATTGCCTTGGCAAGAAAACGAAAGAAATGAAACCAAAATAACAATAGGCAATATTTGAAAAGCAGAAAAATCAATGCCTTCTATATTCCAAAAATTATATTTCCTAGTCCTTAATTCCACTCTTAATTCCCAACAATTCTAACATTAACTTGATGCTATTTATGTGTTAACGCAAAATTTGAAGCTTCAATATTAAGGAATTTATTTGGATGTTTTATTTTAGATAGATTCAAAAAAATGTAAAAGCATGATTTTAATTTATATTTGCCATTTAATGAATAAAAATCAATTTACGATATCAAATAAACGTTATAACCCAAAATGCAAATGAAAAAAATATTCCTTTTAATTCTCATACTGTTTACAATTAATTTAAAAGCTCAATTGTTTTCTGTTGGTGGACTTTATCAATTTCGGAACGGATATGTTGCGAAACATGGATTGGGAATTGATTTTAGTGGAAGTACCTCAAAGTATGAAGTTAACGCCGGATTTTTGAGGTTTGATCAAGATAAAATCACAGATAATAATTTCTTTTTGAAGGGCGATTATCACTTGTGGCATTACCATCATGCATATGGTTTTAGAGTTAAGAGATGGACACCATATATTGGTTTTACATTAAATCACCGCAATAATTCTGAAATTTTTAATGATACGAGTATTCAGTCGAGTGAGTTAAATTTGAGATTGCGAACAGGAATAAAGGTAAGTTTTTGTTCTTTTATTTTTGCAACTGATTATCAATTTGGAAATGGAGGTTTTTTGAATGGTAAGCTTAGCTATGTTCTGTTTGTAGGTAACAAATGTTCAAAAAAATATATTCGAGAATGCAACCCAGTAGATTGGTCTCAATTTTAAAATTGAAATAATTTATAATCCTGAAATTAACATTGAATTTCAGTGTTTACGTTTTGCGATCTAATTAATGCTATCTTTGTTTCATGCGCGCTTTAGGGTTCTTTTGTTGCTTTATTTTACTCTGTTTGAAAGCGGAAGCCCAAGTGATGTTCCGCTTCAATCAAGCGGCTGTCAAGCAATCTAATGCAGATTCTTTTGGCAAGTCACCTGCTATTCTTAACGATTCGCTTCATAGTTATTATTGTTATTCTGGTGCCCTCCTTAACTCTCGGTTTGAATCGCATGTAGGTGGAAATGATACTTCACTACAAGCGGTATTGATGTGTTTTGACACAGCCAGTGACATAAAAGATTCTATCATTTCTGTTCTTCCCATTGGTATGGCTTTGAAAAGTATTTACTGGGGATTGCCTTTTGTGAATATTCAAATTCCATTTATCGATGTGCCTTTTGTGCTTTGCGTTTTGCCAAAAGACTCAAATAAATTTGAGCTGTTTAGTCGAGAATTTCGCAATGCTCCCGATTTCAAATGGGTCGATGTCCCTCAGAAAAAAGAAAGCGCACATTCTGTTTTTCAACCCACAAATATTGATGAATATTATCTGCCTCTTCCTTGCAGTCACGATCCCGTTTATCTAATTTATTTGGATGATTCTACTTTGAATTTATCTATTGATGATAAAATGTATTTGAACATGAACACCGATTCAAGTTTTCATTTTATTGAAGGACATTTGAGGCATCTTCAAAATTATCACGGTTCGTATTGTGAAAGATTGGCTACAATATTTTTTAGCAACCGAAACGTTGATATGAAAAAAGCAACTGAGCTATTTGAGTGGTTTTCGGAAGCAAATGTTCAGCTAAAATTAATTTTTTCGACAAATGACTAAAACGTTAGTTTAACTTAACATCGGTTGGCGCTAGTGCCAACCAAGAATATTCTCCTCCCAAATCTGAAAGTGCCTTTTTCCAAACAAAGTTTGCATTCATGAAAATGTATGAACTCTTGAATTTAGAAACAATCCACGTTTTTTCATCTAACTCCTTTTGAAGTTGATCTGGCCCCCAGCCGCAATATCCTGCAATTGCAATCGCATTGGTTTCATTGAGTTCACCGGTTTGGTGTTTGTCGATGATGTCAAAAGCATTTCCACCCCAATAAATTCCCTCTCCAACATTTAAGGCGTTCGGTATATCACTACAATGATGTAAGAAATTCATTGTTTGTTTTGATTCTACAGGTCCTCCAAAATATAATTTTAAGGTAATTTCGGCACCGTCGACTTCACTCGCTGCTTTCATGAGTAAATTTGAAGAGTCGTTAATCACAACACCCATTGTTCCCTCCGCATTGTCTTCAATAATGAGAACAACGGCTCTAAAGAAACTATCATCGGTAATGAATGGTTCCGCGATGAGCAAAGTGCCCGGTTTAAAATAGTTTCTCATTGAGAATGCAATATGGAAAAAATTTCTCACACTCCAAAAAAATCAAGAAAAAATATTGTACTTTGCGTCATATTAACACTTACTTCTATGGTTTCTAAAAATATAAAATCGTTGCTTTTACTCATTGTAGTATCAATGGGAATGAATTTCCTTTATTCACAAGTCATTAGCGTAGAACCTGTTTTCCCTAAAGAAACAGACACAGTGACAATTATTTATGATGCAAGTTTAGGCAACGGAGCTTTGAAAGGAGTGACTCAAGTATATGCCCATGCTGGTGTGATTACAACTTTAAGTACATCGGGGGCTAATTGGCAACATGTAGTGGGAACCTGGGGAACTGCTGATGCAAAAGTAAAAATGACAGGTTTGGGAAATAACCGTTGGAAAATGCGTTACCATATGAAAAACTTCTATGCCCAAGCAGGTGCTTTTCAGACTGGAGAAACCATTCAACAAATGGCCTTTGTGTTTAGAAATCAAGATGGTACTTTAGTGGGCCGGACTTCGGCTGGGGGCGATATTTTTTCGCCAGTGTACTCGGCTTCATCGAGTTTAATGTTGAAAATCACATTGCCTGAATCAAAAACCACCATTGGAAAAAATACCGATATTTTTAATGTGGTAGCATGGACAAGTAAGAGTGCGAACATCAACATTTATTTAGATCAAACGCTTTATAGATCTTTAAGTTTAAAGGATAGCATTCAAGATTACTTTACAAATTTTACCGCTGGTTCTCATCAAATTAAAGTAGTGGCAACCCTCGGTAGCGAAACAGCTTCTGATAGCGTGAGCTATGTTGTGAATCCTAATGTGGTGCAACAAGCCATGCCTACTGGATTGGAGCAAGGAATTAACTACGTGAACGATTCAACGGTTTATTTGGTGCTTTATGCCCCATATAAAAATTATGTTTATGCAATTGGCGACTTTTCAAACTGGCAACCAGATTTAAAGTATTTCATGAAATATGATGCTTCGAAAGCTTGTTGGTGGACGCTTATTGAGGGACTTAAGCCGGGGGAAGAAGTTGGGTATCAATACTTAGTAGACGGCACCAAGAGAATTGCAGATCCGTTTAGCCCATTGATGTTAAATGAGTGGGACGATGCTTATATCTCTCCAACGGTCTATCCAAATTTGAAACCTTATCCTAAAAATAAAACTTCTGGTTGGGTCACTGTGATGCAACCGGGTGCCGCGGCGTTTTCATGGAGTAAGGTGAATTTTCAACGTCCCTCAAAAGAAAAATTAGTGATTTATGAATGTTTGGTACGCGATTTTACAAAAGCACAAAATTTTAAAGCATTACAGGATACATTGCCTTATTTGAAGCGATTGGGAATTACGGCATTGCAATTGATGCCGGTGACTGAATTTGAGGGAAATTTGAGCTGGGGTTACAATCCTGCATCGCACATGGCGTTGGATAAATATTACGGCAATAAAAATGCATTTAAGTCGTTGGTGAACGCTTGCCACGAGCAAGGCATTGCTGTGATTATGGATGTTGTTTTCAATCATGCATTTAGCACTGCACCAATTTGTCAATTGTATTGGGATGATGCCGTATCGGCACCTACGGCAAATAGTCCTTATGCAAATATTGTTGCGAAACATCCCTTTAACGTTGGATATGATTTGAACCATGAGAGTTCTGCAATGAGGTATTACACCAAACGGATCATAAAGTATTTACTCGAAGAATATAAGATTGATGGGTTTAGATTTGATTTAAGTAAAGGATTT
>CAIRMY010000131.1 GCA_903879775.1 uncultured Bacteroidota bacterium | reverse complement strand
TTGATACATCAACCATAACTTTTCAAACACCCTCTAAAGGTAACTCTAACACCTCTGCAATTTGCTCATCATTTAAATTAAAATACCATAATTTATCAATTAAATTAAGATACAAAGAGGTATAATTAGTCAATAATGATTCACACCATAAGACTTATGCTAAAAACGGTCGAAGGTATTTATCGAAACGGGCAAATTGAATTTACCGAACCTCCTGAAGATGTGAACAATAGCACCCAAGTTCTCATTACTTTTCTCGATCCTAATCAAATCGATCCTCTCAAACTACGCCAATTAATTGAGCATTTGGAAACAATTGCCGGCATTCAGCAGGGTTTTGAAGAACTTAACGCTGGTAAAACTCGCCCTATTGGGGATTTTATCCAAAAAATGCAAGAGAAATATGACATTTCAAGTTGAGATTACTCCAATTGCTGAAAATCAGATTGAGCAAGCCTATCGCTGGTATCGAGAACGTAATCCTGAATTCGCCGATATTTGGTTTCGGGGATTGATGAATACCATTGCTACCTTGCAAGAAAAGCCCCAGCGTTGTGTTTTGGCAGTTGAACACGAGATTTTTCCTGAAGAAGTCCGTCAATTGCTTTATGGCAAATCTAAGAATATTTATAGAGTTCTATTTACAATTCGAGACACAATAGTATCTGTTTTATATGTTCGTCATGCTGCTCAAGCACCTATGACTGTGGATGATTTAGAAGATTTAGTTTAGCAATACATTAATATTCAGCATTTCATAAAGTGAAGACACTAAAATAATCTCCGACCAGATTATGTATTTTTACTTAAAATAAGCCGTAAAATCAAAAAAATGTTATATAATTAATACCGTACCGATAAATTTCATAAATATGGATAAAAAAGTAAAAGGGTCATGGCTAATACACCATACAGATAAGCTACAGAGTGTTAGAAGTCAATCAGGCTTTGAAAAAACATACCTTTCAGGAAAATCTGGTATTTTGCTATCTGCAATTTCATCCAATAATGAAATAACAATTAGTAATCAAAGATTAGATACTTTGGCACAGGCATCAAACATAAATGTCTTGACTGAGCTTCCAATAATAATTGATCTTCTTAAGAAGAAAGAATTAATTGATGTTGCTGGCAATGGCATCACTATCCTTGGAATCACAACATCTTCTGCCTTGCAACACACATCTGATATTTTTGATTCCTTACAGCCAACCTCTCAAGAAAATGCTGCAATTGGACTTGCAGAGCGGGCTTCATTAGAACCGATAAAATCAAGTGAAGCTTTAGAAGAGTTAGCTGATGCTTACAGCCTTAACCGTGCTGAAATTACGGAAGTTCTATTCAACTCTGAACAGATTGGTTTTGTTGATGTTGAAAATCCAGTTTTAACTGAATCCGAAAAATACGAAATTTGCCAGAGGAAATCATTTGTTCAGCCTCAATATGACGAAACAATTATGCAGCCACAATCATTTTCTCAAGCAAACATTTTCAATCAGCAAATTAATCAATATTATCCAACTAGTTT
>CAIRMY010000130.1 GCA_903879775.1 uncultured Bacteroidota bacterium | reverse complement strand
TGATAAATACAAAAGGCCATAAGATTACTCCGGCTGTCAAATTGAATTGACATGGTGTTCCCAATATGGTAAAATTCAGGAATTTAATTCCTAGCGTCTTTTCGAGTGAAAATATTTTAGCGCCAATAAATTCAGCAACAATTGCGTTGGTGAGGAAAAATCCACCTAGAATAATAAATAAGTTGTTTTTTTTATTTTCTAATTCAATAGACATTGTTCAAAAATACGTCAATTTGGACACACTTTAAAATGTGTAAAACCAGTTTTACTGAATAGTTGAACATGAATTAAATTGCGATGGTAAATGTTAAACAAAATGAAACATATTTTAATAATTTGCATAATAACAATTTATGGGATTGCAAATTTGGTTGGTCAAACACAAAAGGAAATTGATTTATTTAATGAAGGAATTAAATTTCAACAATCGGAAAAATACAATGAGGCAGTGAATACATTCAATATCTTAATTACGATGGCACCAACAAACGCAAGTTATTGGTACAACAGAGGAGTGGCCAAACTACAATTGAAAAACTATGGCGAAGCCGTTGTTGATTTAAATAAATGTATTTATATAGATACTTCTATTTCTGAAGCATATTTCAATCGCCATTTAGCCTATAAATTCACTTCTAATTTCCAATTTGCACTCGCAGATATTTCTAAATATATCGAAAATTTTCCAAATGATCCAGAATCTCGAAAATCGCGTTATTCACTTTCAATGCAAATGAAAGAATATGAATATTCCGAAATAGATGCAAAATGGATGATAAAAAATGGAATTGGCAGTGATACCGTAAAAGTTCAATTGTTGTCGATTTTCGACGCCTTAAAAAAGCCACAAGAAAAGTTGAATTTTTTAAATTCCGAAATTTCTAAAAATCCAGATAATGTTAAAATGTATTACTTCAGGGCTCTGTGCAATCATGAGTTGGAGAAATTTGAATTGTCGAATTCAGATTTAGAGCGATTTTTAATTTCAGAACCAAAGAATGTGGATGCTATGAAATTGAAATTTGAAAATTACTTTTTTCTAAAGCAGTTCGAAAAGTCAATTGTGATTATTGAAGAATTAATTGACAATAACAAGAAGAATGGCACATTTTACGCTGATTATGGTCACGTGTTATTGCAAATGAGAAATTGGAAAGAAGCTGAGAAAAAATTCACTCAAGCCATAAAAATGAAGACGGAAAATATTTCTTACGTATATTTGGGAAGAGGTATTGCACGTTATAATATCGGGAAAGTAGGTTTGGCATGTCAAGATTGGGAAAGAAGTGTTCTCATGGGAGAAAAAAATGCCAGCAAATACATGGAGCAATATTGCAAATAAAAGAGGATGGGTCAAAAGATAAAAAATATAATAGGATTGGGAGGGATAGCGATTTTATCGTTAAGCCTAACCAGTGGTGGTGAGAGGTCGCATGTTTCTGGAAACGAAAATGATTTCATTTTAAACACGGATAGCCATTTTGTGATTGAAAATGATACATTTCATTTTTTATCAATTGAAAAAGATTCCGCGGCTTATGAATTGTTGTATTCTAACAATGTAGCTTTTTGGAAGAAAGACATAATGCTGTCTTCAGATTCTTTTTTAGTTGTAAATCAGTTCGATAGGCAAGTTTTTGATGTGGTGCACAAAAACTCAGTGAATAAGATTGAACGCAGCCAAAATTTAACAACTTTAGGTACATTGTATGGTTATCGATATAATGTCCCCCAACAAATTAAAATTAAGTTTGTTAGAGGTCGTAGAGAGTTTTTTGATTACGCAGTTATTGGGCCAAAACTAAAGGAAGCCTATAAAGTTTTCAATGCCGTTGGTGCCGATCCTACCATCGCGCAGTTGTTACTACTAATTGAAAGTCCTAACAATCACAAAGGAGTTTCACACTCGGGAGCTGCTGGACATTTCCAGATAATGCCATCTGTTGCAAGAAAATATGGATTAAGAATTAATTCAAGATTCGATGAGCGACATAATTTTGCAAGAAGTTCATATGCTGCGGCTCGATTGGTTAAGGAATATTGTATTCCACAAGCAAAAAGAATTTGCAATGCTCGAGGCATTGAAATTTCAGAAGAATCACTTTGGTTTAAGTTATTGGCTTTGCACATTTACAATGCTGGCGCTGGAAACGTTTCAATAGCAGTGAGACATTTGCCAGAAGTTGCAAATGGGAATGAATTAATAAAGCGATTATGGAGAACCAATGTAGGAGCTTTTCAAAACAGTTCTCAAAACTATTCGCAGGTGTGTTTAGCAAGTTATTTGGGTTATAAAGACTATTTAAAGTCTAAAAT
>CAIRMY010000129.1 GCA_903879775.1 uncultured Bacteroidota bacterium | reverse complement strand
TTTTGTTATAAAATTTCTTCTGGCAATGGAATTTTTGAATTTGTTTCGATTTTAATTCCCCGCACTCCTGCCCCATTGGCACAGGCAACATCGCGATCTCTATCTCCGATCATGAGCGACAATTCCGGGTTGATTTTAAAGCGATGTAGCGCTCGCTCTACCATCAAGCTGCCAGGTTTACGGCACAAACATTTTCCATTATGTGCTTCGTGGTGCGAACAATAATAAAACGCCTCAATTTCAAACCCTCTAAACACACATTCGCCTTGTAAATATTGGTGCATGGCATGCACTTCGTGCTCCGTATAAAGTTTCTTTGCCAAACCACCTTGATTGGTAATGACAATGAGTTTATAACCTGCATCATACCATTTTTTTAAGGTTTCCAAAACATAAGGTAGAATTACAAAATCTTCGAGATTTGTTGTATAATCTCCAGGATCGTGGTTAATTACCCCATCTCTGTCTAAAAAAAGTGCTTTATTTGTATAAGTTTGCATGAGCGAATTCAAATTTTAAACAAAATAACTTAATTTTGTGCATATTCTCGAATGAATCCTTATTTAGTCATCATACCAACCTACAACGAAATCGAAAATATCGATGCTATGATTCACAGAGTCATGGGCTTAGAGAAGAAAATCGATTTACTCATTGTTGATGACAATTCCCCAGACGGAACTGCCGAAGTTGTAAAATCCCTCCAAAATACCTATCCAAATCAATTGCACTTGTTGCAACGTGCAGGTAAAAACGGTCTTGGCACCGCTTATATCGCTGGTTTTCATTGGGCGTTAGAACGTGAATATCAGTTCATTTGCGAAATGGATTGTGATTTTTCACACCCAGTAGATCAATTGCCAAATTTATTTAAAAAGTGCGAAGAAGGAGCCGACGTTTGCGTAGGTTCTCGATATTATGGCGGTGTGGTAAATGTGGTAAACTGGCCAATGGGTAGGGTTTTGATGAGCTATTACGCAAGTAAATATGTTCAATTTGTTACGGGGTTAAATATTGCAGATACAACAGCAGGTTTTGTTTGTTACAAAAGAGAGGTTTTAGAAAAAATTGGTATCGATGAAATTAAATTCCGCGGTTATGCTTTCCAAATTGAAATGAAATTTAGAGCATCACGCAGAGGATATAAAATTGTTGAACACCCAATTATTTTCACCGATAGAACTGCTGGTACTTCAAAAATGAGCACCAAAATATTTAGAGAAGCTCTTTTCGGGGTTTTAGAATTGAAAATTAAAAGCATTTTCGGAAAGTTATAATGGCACTCCAAAACATCAAAAAGAAAGCCTATTTATGGTTCTCAATTAAACTTAACAACCTTTCATTTTCTTTTTGCAGATGGAGTATATGATTTTGCAAAAAATTCACAGTGGTCATGGTTAATTCTTTGTTATCTTCTTGAAGGGTTTCTATATATCCATAGAACTTATCAATATGACTATTATTGAAATTATAAATATTTGAATCAGCACTTAACAATTCTTCAATTGGCGTTTCTAAAATTTCGGAAATCTGCTTCAACCTGTCAACAGTTAACTTAATTCCTCCAGTTTCAATTTTAGAATACGTATTTTGAGAAATATTTAATTGATCGGCCATATAATCTTGAGTATAATTTTTCAACTCTCGATGTTTTTTAATTTTACTGAATGTATTCATGATGGCTATATTTTTAACAAATGTAATCAAATTATCATTAATAGTGATAAAAAATCAATTTCCTCTCTAAATTATCAAAAAAACGAGTAATTAATGCTCCATTTAAGAAATATGTTTGTGTCACAAAAAATAAATATTTATGACAAAAACAAACTACTTATTTTCAGGAATTTTAGCAGCTGCAATTGTATTTGCAGGCTGCAGCTCTCAACCTAAGTACACTGCCTTTGGCGGTGGATGGGGAATGGAGAAAAATAAAACTTACCAAAATGCTCAAAAAGCTACGAGCATAACTCAAAATTCAACAAATTCTGATAAAATCTTAGTTTTAGAAGAAAACAAAATCACCACAAGTTCGGAAACAACTGTAAACAAAGAACCAAAAACTAGCAATATAAAAAACTATTCTAAAGTTAAAAATCCGATTTTAGCTAAATCTGATGATGAAAATAAAATCTCAATTAAAAAGCCATCAACTTGGAAAGCTTCAAATTTATTCTCGAAAAAGAAAAAAGTAAATTCTGGAGGTGGTAGCGACACCGCGGGATGGGGAATTGCCGCGTTTGCATGTTCATTTGTTGGATTATTCGTCTTAGGTATTTTATTTGGGATATTAGGAATTGTATTTGGAGCAATTGGGTTAAACAAAAGTTTGAAGGGATTAGCAATTGCAGGCTTAATATTAGGAGTTGTAGATGTGATCGCATTTTTTATATTATTAGCGATGTTCGTTTAATTTTAAATATATAAATACGATTAAAGGCTATCGAAATTTCGATAGCCTTTTTTTGTCTTCTGAAAAAGGTTGCCAAAAGAGCTAATCATTAAATAAAGCATCACCGAGAACAAAAAAAGAAACGTAGTCCGCGAGATTATAGTTTATCCTTCGCTTTACAGTTAATATCAAATTTAGGGAAAGTCAATAATTTTGCTCACAAGAGCTAAAAAAATAACATCATCATAAAGTCAAATATTCGCACTTACTAAATAATACCTGCGATTTACAAAGATTCTGTTTAATTTGAGTCTTATAATACTCTAAATTGTGATTGAAATTTAACGAAACCACTCTATGAAAAACTTCCTTTTTATTGCGCTGCTTGTATTTGCAAGCACAGATACTCAAGCACAAACCGTAAGATCAAAAGATAAATACGGTGACAAAATTGTTTATGTTGACGGAGAAACTCTAAAATCCAAAGATAAATATGGCGACAAACTTTATCATTTTGATGGGCAAACCGTAAGGGTCAAAGACAAATACGGTGATAAGATTTATTATATCGATGGACAAACAATTAGGTCAAAAGACAAATACGGCGATAAACTCTATTTTTTTGATGGTCAAACTATTCGTGCAAAAGATAAGTATGGCGACAAACTTTATTACATCGATAATCAGACTATCAGAGCCACTGATAAATACGGTGACAAAATATACTATTTTGAGGGACTACCTGAAAAATGGGTCATTGTTTGCTTAATTCGATAAGATGCATTGTCCTTAGAGAATTAATGATTAGAGTGATTAGACGAACTCTAATAAGCATATAAACAATAAATTTAGTTATGAGGTATATGATTGTTGGAACTCTTTAAATCCAATAAGCCAATTAAACACTAAACTTAAACACTAAACTTTAAACATTAAACATTAAACTTATTTACCTACCTTTGCACCATTCAAAAAATGGACGGAGAACCTCGAAGTCATACTCTAAATTATGTTACGCGTTTACTTCAAGCGACAAAATCGCGTGCACAAGGTGCAGAACTTGTCTCAAATAGAGACAATGGAAGACTTGGTATGGATTGACCTCCAAGATCCTACAGCTTCCGAAATTAAAGACGTTGAGGCACATTTTGAATTCAAATTCCAATCGCGTCAAGAACAATTAGAAATTGAAAGTTCATCGCGTTACTTCGAAACCGATGATGAAATTATTGCCAATAGTAACTTCCTTCAGTTAAGTCCCGATGGTACACAATTTTTTTCTCACGCTGTATCCTTCATCCTTCAAGATGAAATCCTTTTTACTTACAGAGATTCAGATTTAACTGCATTTTCTGAATGCGTTAAAAAAATTAAAGGTGCAGGACGCTTCTTTCATAGCGGAAAACAAATCATGGCCACACTTCTTGAAATGGGGGTTGACAATGATGCCGATATTTTAGAAAACTTAGCACGACAAGTGAGTGGGTTATCAAAAGAAATGACGTTCGACAAAGATCCAGACGAAGAACTCATTTTGAACATCAATAGGGTTCAGGAATTAACCATGGAACTTCGACAAAACGCTGTCGATAAACAACGCGTATTGTCGGCAATTTTA
>CAIRMY010000128.1 GCA_903879775.1 uncultured Bacteroidota bacterium | reverse complement strand
GATCATTTTTAACTAAATTCCTTGAGGCTTTTTTGATATCCTGAGAAGTAGATACTTTGTAAGTTACATTGTTCTGGTTTTCAAAACAATTCGACTGAAAATTATATTTCGCAATATCTTTAAATACTGGATTTAAGAATCGTTCACCCGGACCAACATCAGAACTTGATTTCCATGCTGCAAAATTGCTGTAATTTATTGTACCCAATGCCCAATATTCAGTGCTAAAACCGGAAATATTAAATGTATTATTATCTACTTCTTTGATTGTAGCATAAGAATTCAAATAGGTAGGGTATATTGTGGCGGTACCTTTTAAATCAAGAATATTTCCTACAAAAGAAATGTAAGAGTCATCCTCAACCATAAATCCATAGGAATATTGACCCGAATTATTCTCTCTTAAATAAATTGTATTTTGAAAAATATTCGAAGTATAGCCGGTATTATAGTTTAAATTATAAAATGAATTGTTCTCACTGGAAGCATCGTTAAACGCAATCAAATTTGAATTAAAATTAACGTTTCCTAAAAAATAAAAGTAAGTTCCCCAAAACAAAGACGTTGAGCTCAGAGCTTTGTTCGCAGTAATCATGTTGCGATTAATATCCCAATCAGCACTATAGAATGCCACAAGTCCATACATTTCGCTATTTGAATTATTTGAATCTAAAACATTGCCATTCATGATATTCTGATTAAAATATTTTGTTTGTACGCTTAAAGTATAAATCAAAATACCACTGCCATTCGAGGCGCTTCCGAAATCACATTTTCGCACCGAATTCTCAACGATATTAAAATCCGCTCCAGCATAACAATAGATACCCGTAGAATTGCCATAATTCCCTTTTAAATTATAGATTTTATTCTTTGACAAAGTGAATGCAACACAACTTTCAACTGAAATACCATTGCAAGAACTATTAAATAATACATTAAAAATTTTATTTTGATCAACACTGTTGGTTAATGTAGATGTGCCAAATACATTGTAAAAATTACATCCATTAAACGTTGAAATCAAATTACTTGAACTTGCCGTAGCAGATTTGAATGGCAAATCTCTAATGATATTTGAATTTACTACTAAAGCTTTGGTGGAAGCATATGCTTCTATGACTGAAATGCCTGTTAAGGATGTGTCAACAAGAGAGTTTGAATTCGCATTATCACGTGAAATTTCATTATTCGAAAACTCTTCACCATTTACATATCTAGCAAAAATGCCAAACGAATAAAAGTTCGTAATTTTATTGCCAATAAAAGAATTATTTGAACCAGATGTTGAATAAGTAGATGTACCTTGTTGATCAATAATGCCATATGCAGGTCCGGGTGAGCCAGACAATGAAGTTTTAAGAATACAATTTTTGATTGTATTTCCAATGCCATTATGAGATGAGGTTGTTGTTTTTAATGAGGAGTTATTCGTTGCAAATGAAATATATGCACCTTCAGGAACTGTAGAACTTGAAAGATTCGTAAATTCAACAACACATGAATCAATAACATTGTAGTTGGCAGCATTGTAAAAGCGAATTCCTTGAACCAATGAAGATGAACCTGAATTCACAATATTCAATTTTTTCAATTCAAAATAATCGGCACCATTGAGGGCAAAAACCTCGTATGACAAATTACCGGTAATGGTTTTGCCATTTCCTTTGATCACAACCTTTTTTGAAGCAGTTGTAGGATTGCTAGAATGCTGATTCAATTGAACAATAGAACTCACTGTTAAATCACTCATCACCGTTACAGAAACATTTCCGCTTACGCCATTTGAATTGTAAGCTGTTGCAAAATCAGACCATGTTGCAAAATTTGTAGCAGATGTTACCCCTCCAATGGTGTAATTACCTGATAATTGAGCACTTAATCCATTGAAAATAAGAAAAATGCATATAAAAAGTAATTTTATTCTATTTTGAATCATAATTGTTCTGTTTTGAATATTAACAAATTTAATGAAATTTTCAGACTAATTTCAAATTCAAAAAAAATGACCAATTTCTTAGCCATTACAAAAGATTAAATAAGAGAATCTGATTCTAATTCACCATGAAAATCACTGCTAGGACTTTCAAACATTTCCAAATCGAAGTCCCTCACAGCAGAAAAAACGTGATCAAAAATATCGGCTTGGGTATCTTCAAATCCTACCCATTTCTTTTCTTTAGCAAAACAATAAATTTCTATCGGCAATCCTTTATCAGTTGGAGCCAACTGTCTTACAAGGTGCTCCATTTCACGGTTAACAGAACTAACAGATTCAATATAAGCCTTTAAATAAATTCTGAAGAGCCCTAAATTCGTTAAATGTCTGCCGTTGCCTTTAATTGATTTATCAAAACCCATACTCTCATTAAAAGCTTCAATTTCGGGTTGTTTTTCTTCAATGTAAGATTTAATCAAATTAATCTTCTTGTATTTCTCTAACATTTTATCTGTGCAAAAACGGATGCTAGAAATTTTTACAAATACCGCTCTTTTAATTCGGCGTCCACCCGACTCCTCCATTCCCCTCCAATTTTTAAAAGATTCAGTGGTGAATGCGATGGTTGGAATTGTGGTATCTGTATTATCCCAATTCTTTATTTTAACGGTAGATAAATTAATATCAGTCACAATACCATCGGCTCCATATTTCGAGAATTCTACCCAGTCACCATTTCTCAACAAATCATTGGTTGAAATTTGCACCGATGCTGCAAATCCTAATAAAACATTTTTAAAGGCCAATGCAAGAACAGCAGACATTGCTCCAACAGCGGTAAATAGAGCCCATAAAGGTTTACCAGATATGATTGAAACAAGCACTAGAAGTGCTAAAATATTAATAATCATACCAATTAACTGAGTAAATGAAGCAATAGGCTTATCTTTTAAGCTATCAATTTCCAATAAAATAACCTTCAGAACCTTCAGAACAGATTGTAAAAATAATACAATAACAACAACCATGATAATTTCAAAAATACCTTGTGCAAATGGCAAGAATTTTTGAAATTCAAACAGCACCAATGGCATTGTATATTTAGCAAAAATCGCAGGAATTATATGTCCTAAATATTTAAAAATCTTCTTTTCGACCAAAATATCCATGAATTTATTATTACGCTTACTTGCGTATTGTTTCACCATTGCTAAAATTAACTTTCGTGAAATCCAATCTATCAGTACAATCAACAATATTAGCGTTGAGAGCAAAATGAGTAACTTAACAACCAATGCCGATTCATTTGAAACTCCAGCCTTGATAACCAATTCCATGACCCAGCTTGCAAACCTCTCTTGCAATGAAAATGTATGTTTCATATCCATAATACAAAATTACACCATACGCAACTAAATTCAATGTGAATTAAACCATTTTGCCTTTTTCAGCGTTCTATTTAAATCTGAAATATTATCTTTGAAACAATGACAATTAAAATTCCAAAATGGTTGATGCTCTCAATTCTTGCATTTTTCTTGAGTTCAGGTTCAAGAATGGTCAACGATTTATTTGAATTTTCTAAAAACCTAGAAATATTTGCAGCTGTTTATAAGGAAGTTGGTGATAAATACGTAGATGAAGTTCCCCCAGGAAAATTAGTCAAAACCGCCATTAGCTCAATGCTTTCTAACCTCGATCCTTACACCGTTTTCTTTAGTGAATATCAAGCCGAAGAAGCGCTCATTGAACGACAAGGCGAATATGGTGGTGTGGGTTGTCAAGTAGTATACCGCAATGATTATCCCGTTGTATCAGAAGTTTTTGAAGGATATGCCTTTGATAAAGCAGGTGTAAAAATTGGAGATATCATTACATCTGTAATAAAAGATAATGAAACAATATCCCTCAAAAATAAAAACCAAGAAGAAATATTCCAACATTTTAGAGGTGCACCAAATACAAATATTGAAATCATAATTCTTCGGGGAAACCAAACTTTAAACAAAAAAATTACCAGAGTCAATGTAAAAAGCAAAAATGTACCTTATGCTGGCATGGTAAATCAAAATATTGGGTATATTAAGTTAGATGAATTTGGACAAAAATGTTCTGACGAAATAGAAACTGAATTAAAAAAATTAATGGCTACAACCCAATTGAAAGGCTTGATTCTAGATTTAAGAAATAATGGAGGAGGCTTATTGAACGAAGCTGTAGATATTGTGAGACTTTTTGTGGGCAACAATCAACTTGTAGTTACACTAAAAGGCAAAAATGAAGACGGGCCAAAAAAATGGCTCACACAGGGGCCTTCAATTGCTCCTGATTTACCACTTTTAGTCTTGGTAAATAAAAACTCTGCTTCTGCTTCTGAAGTTGTAAGCGGTAGTTTACAGGACCTCGACAGGGCCATCATTGTTGGACAAACAAGCTTTGGCAAAGGACTGGTTCAAAACTATTCAAACTTGCCATACCGCACTCAAATGAAAATCACCACCGCCAGATATCATACACCTAGCGGTCGCTGTATTCAGAAACTTCAATACGCCGAAAAAGATGAAAATGGCAAAGCAACAATAAAAAAATCCGAAGACAAAGTTGCGTTTAAAACCGCAAACGGACGAACAGTTTTCGAAGCAGGCGGTGTAGATCCAGATGTATTTTTTCCTCTTTTTGGTGGCGCAAACATGATTCAATGGTTCGATAGAGAAAATTTCATCTTCGACTGGGCCAATCAATTTACACAGAACAATATCAATCTGAATGCAAATGTTTCAGACCAATTATTAAATTCAGATTTTGAAAAATTCATTTCCTTAAATGCTCCCAAGCAAATGCAAAAAAACTGGCAGTTACAGCTAAAAAAACAAGGACTCGATAGCTTTTGGGTTCAGCAAATGGGACTTTTTGTATTGGATGAAAAGAAACTAAACAATATTCTTTTATCTGGAATTAAAACCAATTTTGATATCGTTGCAAATCAATTAAAATTAGCAATTTATAAGAGAATTCTCAAAAATGAAGACTATTTTTCAAATGCTCTAAAAATTGATTCGGAAATTAAAAAATGTATTGAAATCTTAAATGCTCCAGAAAGAATTAAAATGATTCTTAAAAAATGATTTCAAACATCATACTTCTCTTTTTTGGCGGTTGTTTGGGTGGATTTCTTGCCGGATTGCTTGGTGTAGGTGGTGGATTAATTTACATTCCTTTAATTGGACTTTTACTTTCACAACAGCATGGCATTCAAAGCGATGACATCGTAAAATTCACACTTGCCAATTCTTTTGGCTTGGTTTTTCTATCTGGCGTTTCTGGAATCTACCGCCAAATAAAATTAAACGTTTACAGTTTTAAAAATAGTTTAACCATTGGAATTCCAGGTGCCATAGCTGCAACATCCATGAGTTATTTCATTCAAAATGGAAACTGGTACCAGAAAGATAAATTTCAAATCGTCTTTTTGTTTTTTCTGTTGATTTCAATTGCAAACATGATTTTTGGCAAAAAAAACGAACCTTCGAATACACATGAGCTATCTAAAAGCAATGTTTTGATTCAAATTTTTGTTGGCCTTTTTGCAGGAATTGTGGTCTCTCTCAGTGGCCTTGGTGGTGGAATTGTGATGGTGCCACTTTTTCGTTGGTTGTTAAAAAAACCAATTCATGAAGCAACTTCACTAAGTCTAAGCATCGTTCCCATCATTGCTATTGTTCCAATTATTCAATATTTAATCGCCCCAAATGTCCCTCAATTAACCCAATATGGGTATCATTTTCCCCAATCTGGATTTATGGTTTGGCCATATTTTGTTCCAATGGCAATAGGGGTCATTTTTTTCTCATCTTTTGGACAGAAAACAGCACCAAAAGTGTCGGTTTTATGGCTAAGGGTTATATTTGCATTATTATCGACAATCATTTTAGTAAAAACAATTTATGAAATTTTTCAATAATTATAAAATCGCAGCGCTCATAACCTTATTTTTTGTAGGGACAATTGGCGCGCAAAATAATGAAGCTCAGGAAGTAAAATCTAGGTTAAAGGCAGATATTTCATTCTTAGCTTCAGATCAATTGGCGGGACGCCAAACTGGTTCACAAGGTGAGCTTGCAAGCGCAGAATACATTCGCAAAGAATTCAAAAAGAACAAGTTGAAATTATTGGGTAAAGAAGGATTTCAAGAATTTAGCATCATTCAAATGAGAATTGCCTCAAGCAAATGTAGAATGGCAATCATTCCGCAATCCAATGATGGGACAACTAAGGAATTCCAATTGTTTGAAGAATATTACCCACTTTCATTGTCGTGCAACAATGATTCAGTAACAGCCGAAACGATAGATATTGGATACGGTATAGTCTGCGAAAAAGAGAAAAAAGACGACTATATTGGTCAAAATGTTACTGGGAAAATAGTGATTATGCGTTTGGGCTATTTTGCTCAAAATGAATATCCAAATTCGCCTTTAGCAGAATATTCCGACATTACAACAAAAGTAAAGGAAGCCGAAAAGCATGGTGCTGTAGGCGTAATTTTCTTAAAAGCAAACACAAATGACGAAAATCCAAGTGGTCAGTTATCGAGAACAATCACCCCTGCTAAAATGCCCGTTTTCTTCTTCAAGGCAAAACCTTCATTTCCTGTGGGTCTGAGTGTAACCCTCAAAAGTTATCTTTTTGCGCCAACTGCTGTTGGACACAATGTAATTGGATTTAAAAATAATTTTAGAAAGAAGACAGTTGTGATTTGTGCACATCATGACCATATTGGCAACAATGAATACGACAATAGTAAAATCAAAGGCATCTCAGGAATCCACAATGGAGCCGATGATAATGCATCTGGCGTGGCTACATTGCTTGAACTTTCGAGAAAACTAAGGGGTTGGAAATACAGAAAAAACAATTACTTGTTTTTGGCATTTAGCGGAGAAGAACTAGGACTTTTAGGGTCTAAATTCTTCATTCAGAATCCGGAAATTGATCTAAAGAAAATTAACTTTGTAATCAATATCGACATGCTCGGCAGAATTGATTCTACAAAACAACTTCTTTCAATAAATGGCATTGGAACTTCTCCAGCTTGGGTTAAATCTTTGGAAAAAGTTAAAAATGACACGACTCAATTGAAAATTACAACCACAGAGAGTGGCATGGGTCCGTCTGACCACGCAAGTTTTTACCTCGAAAACATTCCAGTTTTGCATTTCTTTTCTGGTCAACATAGAGATTACCACACCCCTGATGACGACGAATACAAGATCAACTACCAAGGCATGTACAATAGCATTGAAGTGATCAAGCAAATGATCAAATTGAGCAGCAAATGCAAGAAAATTCCGTTTTCTAAAACAAAAGATGCCACTCCGGGTAGAACTAAGTTTAAAATTACAATGGGGGTAATGCCTGACTATTCTTTTTCCGGAACAGGAATGAGAATTGACGGAGTTACAGATAACAAACCTGCTTCTAAAGCTGGCTTACAAAAAAATGATATTGTTACCAAACTTGGATCAAATAGCATCACTGGCGTTGAAGATTATATGGTAGCATTGAGTAAATTCTCTGCAGGTGAAAAAACAACGGTGACAATTATTCGCGGCGCTGAAACGTTAACAAAAGAGGTTCAATTCTAATGAAAATTATAGACCATATCAAAGAAAGAAAATCTACATTGTTTTCTTTCGAAATTTTACCTCCATTAAAAGGACTTGGAATACAAAGTATTTACAACGCAATAAATCCTTTGCTTGAGTTCAATCCGGCTTTTATTGATGTAACATATCATAGAGAAGATTTCGTGCTTAAAAAACGCGCCGATGGTTCTTATGATAGAATTTCAACCAGAAAACGCCCTGGTACAGTTGCAATTTGCGCCGCAATCCAAAACCACTATAAAATTGATGCCGTACCACACTTAATCTGCGGTGGTTTTTCCAAAGATGATACTGAAACCGCTCTCATTGAATTAAGCTTTTTAGGAATCGATAACGTTCTAGCATTAAGAGGTGACGCCCGTAAAGGCGACCTATATTTTGAACCAGAAATGAATGGCAATAAAAATGCCCTCGATTTGATTCATCAAATTAAAAATATGAATTCTGGCATTTACCTCGATGAAGAGTTAACCATTGCTCACGAATCAGACTTTTGCATTGGTGCCGCTTGTTACCCAGAAAAACATGCCGATGCCCCAAATATGCAGAACGACATGAAATACCTGAAAAGAAAAGTTGAAGCCGGCGCTGAATTTTTAGTCACGCAAATGTTTTTCGACAATCAACATTACTTCGATTTTGTTCAAAGTTGCAGAGATAATGGTATCAACGTTCCTATTATTCCTGGTATCAAACCTTTATCTACCAAAAAACAACTTTTAGTACTTCCAAAAATATTCAACATCGATTTACCTGAATCTTTAACCAACGAAGTTGAAAGATGCCAAAACGATGCACAAGTTGCTGAGATTGGAACAAATTGGGCCATCCAACAATGCAAAGAATTAATGCAGGCTGATGTTCCTGTACTCCATTTTTACACGATGGGTAAAAGTTCTCAAACTAAAACAATTTGCGAAAGCATTTTTTAATGAATGATTGAAGCTACAGTCGTTAAATCCACAGGCAGTTGGTATATTGTTCAAACCCAAAATGGCGAAATTATTAGGGCAAGAACAAGAGGTAAAATGCGCCTTCAAGATTTAGACACAAGCAATCCTGTAGCCGTTGGCGATTTGGTGAATATTGAACTCGATGCCAATTATGAACACACAGCTTCAATTACAGAAGTAAAACATAGGAACAACTGGATTATTCGAAAAGCAAATAAATTAAGTTCAAAACGGCAAATTCTTGCAACCAATCTCGATGCAGCCATTTTAGTAGCTAGCTTATTTGCACCAAGAACTTCTCTAGGATTTATTGATCGATTTCTACTTTGTTGTCAATCAATGCACGTTCCAGCTGTTTTATTCTTAAACAAAACCGACTTGCTGGGTGATGAAATACAAAAGGTTACCGATGAACTCAATAGGGTTTACAAAGATGCCGATGTTACCATTCTAGTGGGTTCTGCTAGAAAAAACCAAGGACTTCAACCATTGCTGGAATTTATTTCTGGCAAACGAATTTTACTCGCAGGGCATTCTGGCGTCGGAAAATCTACAATATTAAACACCCTATTCCCCGATGTTAGAGCAAGGGTTGGTCGTATTTCTGAATCGCATGAAAAAGGAAAACATACCACAACTTTTGCCGAAATGTTCATGCTAAACAATAACACCCAAATAATTGACACTCCAGGCATTAGAGATTTTGGCGTTGTAGACATTCCCGAAGAGGAAATTGCACATTATTTCCCTGAATTTAGACTTGTTATGAATCAATGTAAGTTTAATAACTGCAAACACGAACACGAGCCAGAATGCGCTGTTTTAAATGCTGTAAGTCACAACATTATCCCTCAAGAAAGATATTACAGTTATTTGAGTATTTTGCACAATGAGGATATGTATAAATAACGATATTTGCCCTTGCTCTTTATGAAAATACGTTTCAAAAATAGAACCCTAATTTTATTCATTTGCATGGTGGCAATTTTCCAATCTTGCATTGATGAAACGATTTACAGCGGTTCTACTTTGTTAAAATTTTCAAAAGATACCGTTCTGTTTGACACCATTTTCACCCGCCAATCAGGGTCTACTTACCCAATTTCGGTGACTAAAATCATCAGCATTAAAAACACGGAAAATGCATGGATAAAAGCCAATTTTAATTTAGGGGGAGGTTTAAAATCACCCTATAAAATGAACATCGATGGTGTGGCTGGTAAAGAAATTAAAAACCTGGAAATTGGGCCTCAAGACAGTGTTTTTGTGTTCATTCAATGTGCCCTTGAAGCCAACAATCAAATCAATCCTGCTTTGGTTTTAGATAGCCTTATGGCAACAGTAGGGCAAACTACATCTAAAGTCATGTTGGGTGCCTATGGCTGGGATGCTCATTACTACAAAGACTCCATCATTCCAAACAATACAACTTGGACCGATACAAAAAAACCATATGTAATTATTGGAAATGTTTTGGTTCTAGAAAATACAACATTCAATATTTCTGAGGGAGTTCAAGTTTACACCTCTGCCCCACAGCCAAATAGATTTACAGGAATTCTCATTCAGGGTAAATTGATGGTGAACGGCTCTGAATCGAAGAAAGTGACTTTCAAAGGCGACAAGCCAGTTTTTGCAACTAAAACATTGCCAAATCAATGGGGAGGTATCTACTTTTTTCCGGGTGCAACTGGGAATTTCAAATATGCCGAAATTACAAATGCAATCATTGGTATTCGGGTAGATTCGCTCGGGAACGGTTCTAACCCTTGTGTTGAGTTGGAGCAATGTAAAATTCAATACTGCGGTCAAGCTTGTATCATTGGGGTTACTTCTAGCATTAAAGCTACCAATTGCCTCTTTGCAGATGCCGGATCTTATACTTTCTTGGCTTTTTTGGGGGGAAATTACACCTTCAACCATTGTACTTTTGCTGAATATTCAGGATATACTTCACGCCAGAAGGGACATTTTGCCTTAACCAACACCCAAAGAAATGAAAATGGCGCTTTGTTAAACAGCAAACCCCTTTCTGCAACTATTTACAATTCTATTATTTATGGGGGAAATTTTGATGAAGTATATATCGATAAAGTTACGAATACTACGTTCAATGTTACTGCCGAAAGCAATCTGATTAAGTTTACAAACACAGATAAATTTTTTAATCCTACAATAAATTTTATCAATAAAAAACCCAAGTTTATTGATATTTCATTTGGCAATTATGCTTTAGATACTTTATCGGATGCCATTGGCAAGGCTCAAGTGAGTTCTCCTGCTGTAACCATTGATATCAATGGAAAGCAACGAAAAAGCATTCCCGATTTAGGAGCTTACGAGCGATAGCCTATCCGTTAAATTTTTGCAATTTTCGCAAAAAATAAAATCAATTATTTTCGCTTTTCTGCGAAAAATTGTCTCATCATTGCTGCACATTCATCGGCTAAAACACCTTTTACAAGATTCGTTTTATGATAAAGTATACTTTCAGAAACAATAGAATAACCAAATTTAGGTTCTGAAGCTCCAAAAACAACTTTATTAAATCTAGCCCATTTTAAAGCGCCACCGCACATCACACAAGGTTCAATTGTAACATATAATGTGCATTCTTCTAAAAATTTACTATTCATATATTGCGCTGCGCTTGTAATGGCCAACATTTCTGCGTGTGCTGTTACATCCATTAACTTTTCGGTTTGATTATACCCTTTTCCAATGATCTTATTTTCATAAACAACCACAGCTCCAATTGGAACTTCATCTTCTTCGAATGCTTGACATGCTAAATCCAATGCCTTGCGCATGAAATAAGCATCACTAAATATTTCCTCTTCAATTTCTTTCATAATTTCTTTAGCAATTAAGCCATTTTTTATGGAACTTTGTTATATACATATGAGAATTGGTATTGTGCTTTATCCCACCTTTGGTGGAAGCGGTGTGTTGGCTACTGAATTAGGGAAAGCGCTTTCAAAAATAGGGCATGAAGTCCACTTTATTAGCTATCATCAACCAGCAAGATTAGATTTCTTTATGGAGAACATCTTTTTTCACGAAGTGATCATCCCTCAATATCCACTTTTTGAATATGCACCATACGAAACAGCATTAGCAGGTAAGATTGTTGACATTGTAAAATCGGCTAAATTAGAGATTCTCCACGTGCATTACGCAATACCTCATGCATCTGCAGCTTTGCTAGCAAAACAAATATTAAAGGAAGACAACATTCATATTCCTGTTGTAACCACATTGCATGGCACCGACATTACACTTGTGGGTAGGGAAGCTTCTTATGAGCCTGTAGTTAGTTGGAGCATCAATAATTCAGATGCTGTAACCGCAGTTTCGCATAGTTTAAAGGCCGATACATTAGAACATTTCCATATCCGCAGGGAAATACATGTAATTCCAAATTTCATTGATTTTACAAGATTTAATAAAAAACCAAGAGAGCATTTCAAAAAAGCCATCGCACCAAATCAGGAGAAAATCTTGGTACATACTTCCAATTTTAGAAAAGTAAAAAGAGTTGACGATGTTATTCGAATCTTCGAAATTGTACAAAATTCTATTTCTGCCAAATTATTACTCATTGGCGATGGACCTGAAAGAAGCCATATTGAAAAAGTTTGCCGCGAATTAAATGTTTGCGACAAAGTTACTTTTCTTGGAAAGCAAGAAGCCATAGAAGAAATATTAAGCGTTTGTGATTTGTTTTTACTTCCTTCTGAACGAGAAAGCTTTGGATTATCAGCGTTGGAAGCAATGGCCTGTGAAGTTCCTGTCATTAGTTCTAATGCCGGAGGTTTGCCTGAAGTCATTGAAGATGGTGTCAACGGATTTTTATCAAACGTTGGTGATGTTGAAAAAATGGCAAAAGATGCCATTTACATTTTATCTGACGAATCCAGATTCACACATTTTAGAAAGAATTCATTGATGAAAGCGAAGGAATTCGATTTGGCAAAAATCTTGACTCAATACGTAGAGTTATACGAATCAGTGCTTTGAGTAGTGCTCTTTAAGAAACTTTAGGGCAATGCTAATTTGATTTTCAACCGTTTTGGGCGAGATATCCAATACCTCAGCAATCTCTTTATAACTAAGCTCGTAAATGCGACTCATTAAGAAAATTTGCTTGCATTTAGTTGGCAACATATCAATCAATGTATGTATTTTAGTTTCAGTTTCTCTTGCTTCCAACTTAGAATGTGCATTCACAGCGCCATCAAAAACGGGCGCATCATCGGTTAACTCAGAGTAATCTAATTTAGCTTTTTTAATAAAATTAAGGCATCTATTTTTAACCGCAGTAAATAGGTAACTCTTAATTCCTGTGGCTTCCAATCTGTTATCATTTTGATTCCAAATTGCAATAAAAACGTCATGTACAATCTCTTCTGCATCATTGCTTTTACCAATAATGGATGTCGCAAATGCAATTAAACCAGGACGAAATTTCCTGAAAAGTTCTTCAAATGTTAGACCGTACTGTGTCAAGTTATCTTATTTAAAGTTAAAGTTTTAACCTAAAAGCAAAAATAAGACCAAAGCAGGCAAGCCAAATAAAAAAAGTTTCCCCTAAATGTTAATTAGCTAAATCTGATACAAATTGCAGATGCATCAGCTTTAATTCTTCATATGTAAATTCGCCATCAAAATACTTAATTGCAGCATCTATATCTTCAACTTCAATTGTTTTAAAGTATTGAATGATTTCATCTTGAAATTCTTCAT
>CAIRMY010000127.1 GCA_903879775.1 uncultured Bacteroidota bacterium | reverse complement strand
CGTTTGCGCATCACAAACGATTGTCCTTGACACAAGGTATCAAAGAGGGTGGAATCTTGGGTGGGGAATTTAAGGAAACGGTGTTTTAGAAATTGACCATTGCAAAAGTAGTTTTTGGCAACAGTGAGTATGTAAGTATGATTTGGGATAATTTGCGAAAGGGTATCAGAGAATTTGTGAGAGAGGGTAACATTGCGAACGATGTTATTGGTATTTGAGTCGACCCATAAAAAAGTATATTGAATAGAGGTATCTGGGTTGGAGACTTTGGCCCAAAAGGGTCCATGGCAAACACCAAAATCAGAGGCGGTGGTATTAAAATCAGATTTGTAGGGGCAGGAGTAAGGATTTGGCAAACTAGCCACAAAAGAATCACCGGCAACAAAGAGGGTTTGATTCATTTCATTGTATTGAATATCTACAATTCTCCTTTTGTTGGGAGCAGGAAAAACCTGAATGTTTTTAAGAAAAGTAAATTTAGTACCATTGAAAAAGTAAGCCTTAATTCTACCACTGTCACTGCCAAAAAACACATGCCCACAATTGTCTGTGGCAATGCCTGATTGCCCCCACATATAAACATTTTTTCTTTTGGTGTGATTTATAATTGAATCTGTTGTAACCAACTTTAATGTATCCTTCTCAAATGCTGAAATTATTTTTCCGTTGTAGACAAATAGGAAAGAATCAGAAAAAGTTAATCCATTAAATCTATTATGTTTATACTGGAGATAAATGCTATTAAAGAATTCATAAAAATGAAAAACTCCTTCTGAAAGTCTATGTTTATTTTTATAATTATTGAGGCTTTTATTCGAATGGATTAAATATATTCTTTTTGCAGATGAATCAATCAATAATGGCCTTTTAATATTTATATTTTGATTGAGTAAAGAATAAAAATTATTGTTTTTATCTACTTTAGAGATAACAATATCTTGTCCAAGATTAGTTGTATCTCCAGTAATATTTCTTTCAATTGATTGATTTTTTGTTTTACTAGGATCAACGGTAAATAAATTGATTGGTTCTGCTGGCCCACCGCCAGATCCAAAAATGGTTTTTGTGGGGCAATGAAAGGTTAAATCCCACAATTCAGGGGCTCTCCAATTTCCAATAGATTGGAAACTGTCCCAATTTCCAGCTTCATTGATGCGCACAATTTCATTTCCTTTTGCCATTGGTTGATACCCAGGACCCATGTAAAATGATCGATGATATTTATCAACTGAAATTGCTCCGGGAATAAGACCGTCTTGCGCTGAATACCAATTGATAGCTGGTAATTGTCCGCTAAAAATCCATTTTAAGTTCCCAGAAGAATCATATTTAGCAACTTCGGGATATTCAAATACAAAGCTCATTGCATACAGATTGTTTTGATAATCAAAATCAATCATTTCAATTATATTAACGAACCTAGAAGGGAACAATGAAACACCGGTAAAAAAGCGAATGTTGTTTACGTAAGGGTCAATGAATAGGGTTTTGAATTTTGTTTTTTGAGTGGATTTAAATCCCAAGATGTTGTTTTCAAAAGTGTAATGGATGTTAATTTTTTTGTGATTTTCATCAAAGCAATTCAGTTGGTTTTCAATGAGTTTAAATAGTTTTCCGCTAATGGAAATACTGTCTTTGTAGTTTGTAATGTTGATGTTTGAATCACCAGAAAACTGAATCTTGATATCTTCAAGTTTGGCTCCTTGGTGTAGAATTAAATTGTATTTAAATTGATTTGGTAGATTTTCGTTGGATATAAATTGCAAATCAATGTGCGGGTAAATATCTTTAATTAAGATATCGGTATATCCATAAGAATCCCATTTTTTAGGACCAAAAGTGTTGTAGTGATTGGATTTGTTTTGGGTAAAAATTTGTGGATTTGGATTGGCATTGAGAAACGTTTGTCGGATGGTTTCATGCAAAATAATGCGGTCTTTTTTTCCAATTTTTGTTTTGCCAGGCAGTGGTTTTGTGGGTTTTAAAATTTCAGTCAATCTCCAGGCATAGCCATTGGAAAAAAGTTGAATTTTGTTTTCTCCGGAGTTCATCAAAAACTTCACCCCGGGAAATGTACTATCCCATTGGCCTTTGTTTTCTACAAAATAGTGATTTTTAAAAGGGTTGTTTTCAAACCATTTTTTGCTACCCTGCGCATCTACTTTCCCTATCCCAAATAGGAAAAACAATAGAAAAAGTTTTATGCGTAAGTTTTTAGCCATCAATAAAATAATTAAGGGAAACACGAATATACGCGTTTCCCTTTAAATGGTGAATTAATTATAAATCAATTGTTAAAAGATTGGTGCATGTTCCTAATGGATCTGGCGTTAAGCAAGCTCTAAATGGATGAAATCCTGGACTTGGTGTGCAAGTGATCCAAACTTCAACCACACAACCACAATTAATCGGAATTTTGAAGATGGTACCGCTTACTTGAAATTCGATCCAAGCGGGTATTCCTATAAAGCAGGGTGGTGCTGGAGGCGGTGG
>CAIRMY010000126.1 GCA_903879775.1 uncultured Bacteroidota bacterium | reverse complement strand
GAACAACAACCGATTTTAAGCAAAATTATTACTATAAACTAAATACCACCGCTATGAAAATAACTACATATCACAAAAAAGCTGCATGTATAATTCTACTATCACTTGGGTTATTCATTAATGGAGCTTTTGCTCAATTCCAGAATGTTACAGGTAGTGCCAATAATTCATGGCGAACAGTCGGAACATTCATGGGGCCAGGAACACCCGTTGGGGCAATTGGTATCGGTAATTTTCCAAATACCACTTCATTACCAGCGGCTTTAACAATAAACACCACCTTTTTGCCGCCAGCAATGCAAATAGGCGAAACTTTCCAAACAAATAGTAACGCCACAGGTACTAATCAAAACGCATGGCGTTTATTTACTGGAGCTGGAAACGGTACAGAAAAATTCAGTATTTACACGGTTGGTACAAGCAATGATGTAAATCTAAATGCTGTTCAGAATGGTAGCATGAATTTCTTCACTAACAGTGCGCAAAGAATGGTTTTAATGGGAGCTAATCCTTCAGGCAGTATATCTGGTTCATTGGGTTTGGGAACCAATTTGACTAGTCCTTTGGCAAAACTACATATAAGTGATTTCGGAACAAATACAACGTTTGATGCACAAGGGCAAATGTTTCGCACTGATGGCTTGGTTTCAGTTCAAAATAATTGGAGTATTTGGACAGGCAATACACCGGCAACCGCTACACAGAAATTTAGGATTTCTACGATGGCTAACTCTGGTGCCGCAGAAATAGGGACTGTTCAAAGTGGACTTCTGCATTTAATTACGAATAATCAACGTCGAATTACTATTCTCGGAAATTCCGTTTTTCCTTTCGACAGAACTGGTTTTGTAGGCTTCAATAATCAAGCGCCCCTTTTTCATCTTGATGTAAACACACAAAATCCTAATGATGGTGGTTATAGAGGAGAGTTGATATTCAGAGGAAGAATTGTTGATGACCCCGACGCTTATGTGTCTTTTGTGAATACAACAACGACAGGATTGGTTTTTACACCAACATTAATGGGTAAGCAAAGCAATAATAATTCATCTGCATTAATAACGTTAGGAAGTATTGAAAATTCACAGGATTTAAGTACGAATTTGATTCCAATTACACGGTTCATTTCTGCAAAAAATTACAATCCAGTATCATCCATTGTATTTCCCGATTTGGGTTTGGATAGAACTCTAGTAATCCAAAATAGACGAATATTCGCATGGAATAATGGTCCTGATCAATTAATGACTATGGATGCCCGAGGATATTTGGGTGTAGGAACAGTTAATCCTGGCAATAGAATTGAAATTAATTCTGATTTTTATAATCCTATAACAGGGAACCCCTTGACAGGTGCAGGGTTTATAACCTATTCAACCAGTAACGCGCTACCGGGTTTAAATTCATTAAACGCAACTGGATTTTCTGGTCTCCGTTTTTCAGACTTATCAGCACAGTCTAATCCAATGTTAAATAACCCGGGTTTGGGAGTTTTAGCCTTGAATGAGTTTGGAGATGTCATTTATGTAAATGCTCAAGGAATGGGAGGCAATGGACTTGCTTGTTGGGATTTGGATGGTGATGGAATTCAAGATCCCAGTGAAGATACAAATAATGATAACGTATGGAATACTCTGGATTGCCAAGGAGCAACAGGTCCGATTGGTCCACAAGGTCCAGCAGGAGCAACTATCGGAGCGCATAATGGAACTTCCATGAGTTTAATAGATCCATCAAAAGTTGCTCTCGGGCAAAATGTAAATCAAGGTGGAAGCCCTGGGAAATTACTAAGTGATCGTGAGATACCAATGAACAACAATAACATTGTGTTTACGGATAATAATGCATTAGCAGGATTTGGTGAAAACAGAATTGGAGTGGGAACTATTAATCCACAAGCAAGAATGCACATAAAGGTAAATGAGCTTGTTCAAGAAAGCCTTCCTGTGGGATTAATAGTAGAAAACGACCAAATAACCTCAAATGGGTTTTCACAGGGAGTCAATATCTTGATGGATGCTCCTAATACAATGAATACGGGTCAGTTTATTCAAATTGATGGTGCCCAAACAAACACAGGAATCGACGCACAAGCTATGCATTTTGCAACTGAAAACAATGGTATAATTGGGAGAGCATATAATGCACAAAATGTAAACAATGGCATCGTAGGTGAAGCGGTTTCAATAAATACATTGACTAATGTCAATAGTGGTGTAACTGGTATTGCTCGTTATGGTAAAATTAATTACGGAGGGTTCTTTAGAGGCGATGGGATTGCCAGTATTTCACTTCAAAACTATGGCGTTTATGCAATCGCGAATGGTGGTGGTTTATTTGATTTTGCAGGTTGGTTTGATGGTAAAGTGCATGTTACAGGTCAGATTTCTTCTAATAACGGAACTATTATTACATCCGATCAACAATTCAAAACAAATATTCACAACCTAAATCATGCAATGAATACTATCAATCAACTCCTGCCGAGAACTTTCTATTATGACACAACAAATTTTCATGATTTCAATTTTGAATCTGATCAGCAAATGGGATTGATTGCTCAGGAAGTGGAGAACGTAATACCGTCTATTGTCAGTAATCATGTTCACCCGGCTCAATATGATTCATTAGGAGTGCAAATCTCACCGGAAATAGCATATAAAGGAGTTGAATATGAAGAACTAATATCCTTACTTATCGCCGGTTTGCAAGAGCAAGATAGTAGAATTGATTCATTAACAATGGTAACTTCAAATGTGTATAGTTATAGTGACAGTCTTGAACAAGTAGTCACAGATTTAAATGCTCGCTTAACTCAATTGGAGAATTGCTTGAGTAATATTCTACCATCGCTTTGTAATGCAAACTCAATGGCCGTTCAACAGACACCTGAGGAAATACAAGAACAATTGAAAAAATCAATCAATGTTACACTTTCAAATCGTAACAATATTGTTTTGAATCAAAACGTACCTAATCCCTTCGCTGAGTCAACTATAATCACTTATACGTTGCCTTCAACAGTGCAAAAAGCACAAATTCATTTTTATGATGGTACAGGAAAGTTAATTAACACAGTTGAAATAAGTGAAAGAGGAAACGGTCAGTTGAATGTATTTGCGAATGATTTGAGCACAGGTGTTTATACCTACTCGTTAATTGCAGACGGGAAAATTGTTTCAACAAAACGCATGGTGAAACAATAGAGTTTAACAAGCAATGAAAAAGGGGTCGAATTCGACCCCTTTTTAATATGTGATGCTATAAAAATCAGTTCTTTTTATAAAAAGGAAGTTTTACAACTTTCGCTTTCACACCTTTCTCGCGAATTTCTACATAGATTTCAGAGTCTAACGCTGCGAGTTCAGTTGAAACGTATCCTAGACCGATACCAATTTTCATTGAAGGCGACATTGTACCTGAAGTCACTTTACCGATGACATTTCCGTTTGCATCCTGAATAGGGTAGTCATGGCGAGGAATTCCACGATCAACCATTTCG
>CAIRMY010000125.1 GCA_903879775.1 uncultured Bacteroidota bacterium | reverse complement strand
TCTTTGCGATTTAATTTGGCATTTTTAGTTTCCCTAAACATTAAAAGGGAATAAATGACAACAACAACAAATACCAAAGCAAAATAATAAACGTTGGGTACACCATTAAATGGGGTGTTGTTCAAAAAGTTGTTAGCTCCCGTTAGTTCTCGCACATACTTGAGTTTTGTTTCCCTTGAACTCGTTATGTATGGTATACTGAGTAAGAGTTGTGTAAATGCCGGTAATATATGCCAATAATTTTGTGTTTTGAATTTGGATTCGTCCTTCAACAGACCTCGCACATATAGGTAGGTGATCTGTGGAGCCAATACATAGATAAAAGAGAATGTGCCATAAAACCAAGGGAAGTTCAATATCCAACCACTGGAAATTAAATAGTTTCGCAAAAAATGGGAGCTACTGCACAAGACAATTATGCTCAATAGATTACTCAAATATTGGTTGTCGTGCTTGTTGCGATTGAAAATCAAATACAATGCTACCAGAACGCCAATGACGGCTGATGATAACAAGTATATTTCAAGCAATGTCTTTTCCAATGTGTACGCAAGGTTGCTAACGCAAATTAGGTGATAAGTAGGACGATTCTGTTGATTTACAAATATTTTGTTTGTGAATGGTGTGGATTTGTTATTCGCAAACCGCTTTATTCCATATTATAAAAAAGCCCCTCATTGCTGAGAGGCTTTTTAGTGGGCCCACTTGGAATCGAACCAAGCACCTACTGATTATGAGTCAGTTGCTCTAACCGAATGAGCTATAGGCCCGTTTAGAGGGTGCAAATATACAAAATTCAATCAAATTTTGCAATTCCATGCGCATGCTTCCCCCCTCACATAAAATCCAACACGCAATTCACCCCGTATTTTTGGTGCTTCCTTAACGATATTCCAACCCTACTGTATCCCTCAGAAAGACAAATATAACGATGACCTAAACTCGGCACGCCATCGTCGATTAGAAGCTGTAAAACCACACCAAGCCCATCTTCCATGCCATAAGAAATGCACTCTCCCGCAAAATATTCATCGCACTTTTTCTTGGTTTTGCGATTCACACTCCGCGTATGTCCTACAAAGCCTAACTCCCCAGATACAATGGCATGACAATCGGCCGACACATATAACTCCCTGTTGGGCAGCAACGTGCCCATGGGCTTCAGCGACATCATCGTTTCCACCAAGCTGTTTTCATATGAATTGTTCTTGTTCCAATAAGGAATCACAAACTTTTCGCAGAATTCCTTTGGCCTGGTTCTGGCATAATTCAAGTAATTGTAAACGTCTTTTTCAATGTTTGAGGCAAACCTACATTGCATGATGACAACAGAATCAGCCTTAAACTTTAAATAAGGCACTTTACTGTTGTCATTTGCCGCCTTCTCCCGAAAGAGTTGCTTAGCCTGTTTCAACGAATCCTGCAACACCTTATATTCTATTTTGAAATTTGAAACCTCATTTTTCAAAGTTGAATTTTGATCTTTCAACTGCTCCAATTCAGTCCTTTTTTGCATCACCATTTCCGGGCTCACGCAACCTGTTAAAATCAACAAACCCCATACAAAATTCTTCTTCATGATTTTAAATTTTAGGATTTAACAAACGCTTATAATAAGCAAGACTATCTCTAACGACTTTGTTTTTATTGTTTTCTTGATGCCATTTTTTAATAATGCTGAGGGACTTTTTCTTCTCAGCCAAAATATCGGTTTCAAGCCCCTTCACTTCATAATAATTTCGAATGCCGCAAGAAGTGCAATTCATTGAAATTAAAACCAATATAAAATGAAAAAGCATTCGCATATAAGTTCATAACGAAAGAAACCTTTCATTTATTGTAAAAAAAATAGAGTCGCTATTTTCATAACAACTCTACGCTTTTTATTCACGGAAGTTTCCGTCGACTTAAATAGGTTAACGTTTCACAAATTTTTTGGTTACACCATTTATTATGAGACGCAAATTTAGCCTAAAAAGTTACCATCCCTCAATAAAAAAAAGAGTGACCTAAGCAAAACTTCCATGCAAATGGTTTGTTTATCTTTGCAATATGGAAGCAATCCAACACTTAAAATGGCGCTATGCCACTAAAAAATACAACGGACAACAAATTCAAGATGACCATTTAGACACCATTTTAGAGTCTATTCGTTTGTCGCCAACTTCATTAGGACTTCAATCGTTCAAGGTATTTGTGGTTGGAAACAACGCCGAATTGAGAGCCCAATTGCTGCCAATTGCATACAATCAGACACAAATCACCGACGCCTCTCACCTATTGATTTTTGCTGCTTTCAACCATGTGAACCAAAACCATATCGACAATTACCTCAATAACATTGCGTCAACACGTCAAATTCCAGTTGAATCTTTAGATGGTTTTAAAAAGAGTATCATCGGATTTACATCAACAAAAGATGAAACTCAAACCGCCGAATGGGCTTCACGCCAATGTTACATTGCTCTTGGCATTGCCATGGCAACAGCCGCAATCTTGAAAGTAGATACAACTCCAATGGAAGGTTTTAATCATGAGGGACTTGACACAGTTTTAGGCCTAAAAGCACAAGGATTAACAAGCTCTGTGATTCTTGCTGTGGGTCACCGCGATTCAGAAAACGACCGATTGGCAAATGCCGCCAAAGTTCGCAAACCGAGCGAAGAAATGTTTGAGTTTATTTAACACTTACATCACACTTAAGTTACATAGTTGCTTTATTTTGAGTTTTTAATGTTGTTAAGTTAACACAAAGGTTAAGGCTTCTTTAAATCGAATCGTTCATTTTGCATTGATATAAAAAGCAAATGAAAAAACATTTAAAGTTACTCTTAATCCTTTGCCTAGGACTCCTAGCGCAAGGTAAATTAACGGCACAAAACCCTGGGTTGGTTATCTCAGAAGCCTTTGTAAATCCAAGTGGAACAGACTCTTGCAAAGAATTTGTAGAATTGGTTGCCACCACTGCCATAAACTTTAGCAGCACACCTTATACGGTGATCGTTGCAAACAATGGCACCGCCACTGTGCGCGGTTGGAAAGAAGGCAAAGCAATTACTTATGCCTTCGAAATAAACTCTGGATCAGTAAAATCTGGTGACATTGTTTATGTTGGTGGTTCATGCATGAAAATCAATGGTTTAAAAATAAAAACCATCAACAACATGACAACTGCCGGCGATGGTGGAATTGGAAACATCAATTCAACCGGCGTTTTTGGGAATGGTGGATCTAGTTCCGACGGAATTGCGGTTTTTGCAAAAAGTATTTCAAATATTGATTCAACCACAGTTCCTGTAGATGCCATTTTTTATGGAACCGCTTTTGGCACCGCAATCAATGCTGCAGGTGCTGCAGGGTATCAATTGCCCGATAATGATTTATATAAAGGTGGCAAATTAAATTCTGCGTCTTATTTAACAGGAGATCCAGGCGCAAATTATCTTGTTGCAACCGGAAAATTCAATACCGTTTCAAACAGTTTTAAAACAGCTCGTACACATACTGTAACTGCAACTACTGCTTCCGATGGAAGTACTTCGATAACGTTTGAAGGCGCTGCAGATACAATTGCTCCGGTAGCAACTTTTGTCCCTCAAAATAATGACACTACAGTATTCACAACGTCTAATTTAAAGATTTCCTTCTCGGAAAAGGCATTTCTTCCTGGATCGGTATCGTTAAATCAAACAAATATTGATACTTGTGTTTTTCTACGTTTGGCAACAGGTACCAATGTAAGTTTCGATGCATCTGTTTTAAACAACGTCATCACACTTACACCAACAATTGAATTATCGAAAAACACAGCTTACACGTTTGGAATCATTTCAGGCAAGTTAGCAGATAGCGTTGGCAATAAAATCACAACAAATTTATCAGTAAACTTCAAAACGTTACCTGAACAAACGGCTTTTAAACCTGCCGATATTTCAGTCATTGCATACAGAATGAATGCGTTAACAACCGATGATGAATTTGATTTTGTAACTTTTGTAGACATCTTACCATTCACAAGAATTCAATTTACAGATGCAAAATTCACTACAAATTCTCCAGCACAATGTTCTGGTGGATTAACATGGATTGCACCTGCTTCTGGCGTTGCAGCTGGTAGCATCATTCAAATCAAGAACGATTTACCTTCTACCAACATTGGAACCGTAACAGGAGCTAAATTTGGACTAAGCAGCGGTGGTGACCAGGTGATTGCTTATACTGGTACAAACACAAATCCTAATTTCATTACAGCATTTAGCTCGAACAATTGGTTAACTTCGAATACGCTTTGCTCTGGTAGCACTTCAATGTTGCCAAGTTCATTGAGCAATGCCGTGAATGCAATTCAACATTCAGGAACAAAAGGAAATGTTTCTGGAAATACAGCAAATGCTTATTATACTGGACCAACTACAGGCACTGTAGCGCAATTGAAATTACTGATTCACGACACCGCAAATTGGAATGGATCGGCTTCAGGAACTGCAGCGCAAACCTTCCCCAATTGGATTTTCCCAGGATCTCCAACGGTGGTAAAAGCTGAATTATTATCTGCAAAATCTATCCGTGTTATTTTCAGTAGGGACATGGACTCAGCAAGTGTAACAAGGCTTTCGTCTTATACAGGAATTTTAGGTTTAAATTCAATTACCGTAACTAAAAATGGATCTTTAGCCGATTCAGTTACCTTAAACTATAGCACGGCTTTTCAGAACAACACCGCTTATTCATTAACTGTTTCAAATGTTTCGGATAAGGAAAATCGCAAATTGTTCACGCCATTTATTTATAATTTCAATTTTAACACATCCATCACTTTCGATACCCGTTTTACAACTGTAACGGAAGGCACTAAAACGATCTCTGTTACTTTGTCGTTGAAATTCCCAAGTTCTGGTTCTTTTAACATAGACGCTATGCCTAGCACTTGGAATACTGCATCTTCAACTGATATTAATTTATCGACCAGTTCATTTAATTTCAACGAAACAACTTCTAAAATTACGGTCAATTTTAACATCAACGACGATTCAGAAGTTGAACAAGATGAATATTTTGTTGTTGGCATTAAAAATATCAATGGATTCTCAATTACTGGAAATGATTTCTTTACGGTTTACATAAAAGACAACGACAGAATTGCTCCAACTCCAAGTAAGTCAATTGAATTAGTACATATAAACAGCTACGATCCCAATCCAGCGGCTGGAAGCACTTGCGAAATTTCAGCTTACGATTCTGCTAACAAAAGATTATTCATGACAAGCGCCATTCAAAAACGTATGGATATTGCAGACATTTCAAATCCTTTGAGCATTCAATTGATAAAATCAATAGATATGGCCCCTTATGGAGGAATTACGAGCATTGCAATTAAAAACGGACTTGTAGCGGTTTCATCTCCTGATTCAATTGAGCAAAATCCAGGTAAAGTAATATTTTTCAATACAAACGGTGATTTCATTAGCAAAGTTACAGTTGGTGCTTTGCCTGATCACGTTGGATTTAGTCCAAATGGTAAATTTGTTGTGACTGCAGATGAAGGGCAACCTAATTTAAGTTACACGAATGATCCAGAAGGATCTGTTACCATGATTGACATTTCAGGTGGAGTTCAAAATTTAACGCAATCAAATGTTACGGTTATAGACTTTAAAGGTTTCAATGCAAATGAAAATACACTCATTGCATCTGGTGTTCGTAAATTATTTAAAGCAAGCACATTGTCACAAGACTTTGAACCTGAATATGTTACCATTTCGGCCGACAATAAAACAGGATGGGTTTCACTTCAAGAAAACAACGCAATCGCTGTGATTGATTTTGCAACCAAAAAAGCAACAAATATTTGGGCACTTGGAACCAAAGAATTCAAAACATTAGGAAATGGATTTGATGCCAGCGATAAAAGTGGTTCCGTTTTAATTTCTAACTGGAATGTGAAAGCATTCACTACACCCGATCAAATTGCGACTTACTCAGTAAATAACAAATCGTATTTAGTGACAGCGAATGA